>JAZUEE010000122.1:0-5893 GCA_045639985.1 Bacteroidales bacterium | reverse complement strand
CGACAAATTTTTGTTTTGTTCGTACGAATACCGTACTTCTCCAATATAACTGTTTTGAAATTGGCATTGAATTTTCGCGGAAATCTTGTTCACGTCTAACTGATAACTCCTATTTGACAAGAACTCAGACTTGTTTTGTTTTAGAGAATGAAGATATTCCATTTGTAAAAACAAGAACTTGACGGGGCGACTTTTAAGAACGACCTGTTGAAAATCATTCTCGCTCCTTTCATACCCGTAATACAACAAACTTTTGTTTTGAGATTTCTGGACAATGAAATCAAATGCGAATTTTGAAGAATTATTGTTGAAAGAGAACGTATTATTGAGTGACAGATCCTTACCAACAAGACTTGTATCGGACATATCAGAATAGAACGGATTGAAATTCGGATTCAAGTGTTTCACATTCGTTCGCAAAGATGCCATATCGGAAAAACGAGATAAAAACTTCCGAAATCCCACACTATTTGCCCATACGGTCATTGGACGAAGATAAATACTCTGAGTAAACTGGGTGTTGAATGTATTGACATAATCTGTACTATTCAGCCACACCTTAATGTAGTTAGCTTCATCCGCAAAAGCGGAAACTTCAAACTCGTCAATCTCTTCAATTCCATTTCCGTTGTAATCATTCCAGACATGCGTACCCTGCCCTGCCGCAACTTTCAAAAACGTATAATTCTTTTTTTGCTCCATACCGCTTCCCACTTCATAATAGGTATTGAGCACCAAGGCATTTTTGAAAAATCGGCCCGAATATTCCGCGCTTCCCAACACATAATGTTCATACGCAGGCGATGACTCCAATGTATGCAACTGTTGGGCCCGATACGTCGCTCGAGCTAAAAAATGTTGATTTTTAATTTTCACGAATTGAAATAGCGCATTCAATTCGTGAAAAGTGAGCTGTTTGCTCAATTGCCCAGCACTTGGCGTCCATTCCATCCTGTTTTTATAATTGAGATTATACTGATACGCTGACGAATCACTGTTTTTCCAATAAAGCATGGCTTCATTAAAAGCATAACTATTGGCACGCATTGAATCCGTTAAAACATCAGAAAACTGATTGTATTCCATTTTATCGGAAATACCGAATTCCATTTTTTTCAAATGATAGGACATATCTCCCAAAAAGGTCAAAAAATTACTTTTTTCGACAGAGTCCTTGGTGCTCAAATAAGACACTTGCGCATTCAGGCCTACTCTTCCGAAAGAATTTCTCGTAAACAATTCCTGTCTCACAGCATTTAATGAACCTATTCTTGAAAACCAATTCAAAAAATAGTTTGTTTCACTAACCTTTTCTTTAATAAAAGCAATCCGCGCGCCTAACATTTGCTCGGAAAAAGCCGTAGTATAATCGCTATTGAGGTTATAATTCCGGGCAAATTCCACCTCTCGAAAACTTTCAACAGCATGAAAATTCTTATGCACAAATTGCCATTCTATTGACGAAGCAAATTTCCAGAAATCATCCACCTGTTTTTTCCCTATTTCCTGTTCATGATTTGCTTTCAAAAAAAACGCGAAGCCGACGTTATCCTTATCGTCTTGTTTGGAAAATATATTTTGGTCATAATTTGACAAAGCCAATTCGGTTTTCACAAAAGATTTTGGTTGATAGGCATATTCAGCCTGGATGGTAGCCATTTGCACTAATTTCGGAGTAGAGAGTCGCATAACGGGGCTATAATCGCCTTGTGGTTCGCCGTCTTTGGGTGATACCCATCCGAAAACACGTCCATTCGATGTGCTTCGCAGCAACACATACGATCCTTTATGCGGTCCCATATACGTAAATCCCAAACTATACAGTTGTTGGGATGCGTCTGTGGAATATTCATATACAGATTCATACACCGTTCCTTCAACAACAGTATCCTTTTTGCAATATAGGATCCTATTCATGCCATTTTCCGCCGAATCAACAAAATCGTAGTAGGCGTTTTGTTCATGGTCTCCAATTGATGACAGGAATTGCTTTTGTCCGACATTCAGTTCTGGTTGGATAGATTGGTTTTTCAAATCTTGTTCCTGAAAAAAATTCACTTTAAAATCCAAATTCCGCTTCTTTCCCACAGAAAATTCATTATAGGAAAAAATCGCATAACGAACATAATGTCTATCTGAATATTCAAATTCCACTATTACTCTTTTTTCCTTAGCCATCATCTGATTGGGAGTAAACGATATTTCAGATGTATTATAGTCTATGGTATAATCATTTCCCTGACCACGCGTCAATAAAACGCCGTCAATATAAACCCGTTCTGAACCTGCCACTATGACAATGGCTGTTTCATTATTTTCGCCATACAATTTATAAGGTCCTTGGACGCCATTTTGCACGTCCAGCTTTTGACGAACAAACTTTCCTTTAGCCACACCACCACCAACCACATTTTTCATGTCGAATTTTTCCCATGTCGAAAAATTCGTTTTCGCCTTCATACCTAAAATATTTCTATACAACGATAAGAATTCCGAATGGGGAGAACGCAATTCCAAATCTCCAGCTTTCAGCTCTGCTATACTATCATAATATAATGTAATATATATATTATTGATATCAGCCAAATACTGAGTTGTTCCTTCCGGCTGTATAGGAATATTTTTGTCGGAGATTGCAGCTGAAATACCGATATGGTCTGATAATTTTCCAGACAACTGAACATTCAAGGCAGAATTTAGGACCAAATCCTGATTATTGCCAATACTCAATCCTCGGGAAATAGATCCTGAACTAAACAACTGATTGTCTTCCTGCATATCTGCCACCGATTTCAAATTCACGACCGATTCCTGCGATTTTTTACGTACGGATTCAATTAATGACACTGATTTATGATAGAATGCCCGTGAAAAATCCATATCGTATGTCATATATCTGACAACAAACACACTACCTATCAAAGTTGAATCCTTTAAATATAATTTTGCCGCAATGGGATCTAAGACGTAATTTTCATCAGAAAGTCCGTTTATCATCACAGAAGAAGGGACTATAGACAACGTGTCCAAAGGAATACAGAGAGAATCCGCCCGCAAACTTTTTATCCTATAGTTTACAGAATTTTGCGAGCAGGCCTTGCCTATTGAAAATAAGCAGATTACAAGAACATAGAAAAAAACTCGTAAATATTTCATCAACAACAAGGCGCACTGAAAATTCAAAATAGATTTTTTAATAACTGATAATTGTCAAATTTCGTATCTTTGCGCCCCAAAAAAAATTACTTTATGGAAAAGATAGAAAGTACTATTTTAAAAGATACGCGTTCCGGTTTCGGAGCCGGACTTGTTGAAGCTGGAAAACAGAATCCTAACGTATTTGCTTTAACCGGTGATGTAACCGGAAGTGTGAAAATGGGAGATTTCAAAGCTGCCTTCCCTGAACGATTTGTTCAAGTTGGCATAGCAGAAGCCAACATGATTGGTATATCTGCCGGTTTGGCATTAAGCGGCAAAATTCCATTTGCCTCAGCTTTTGCCGGATTTATCTCGGGCAGAGTTTACGATCAAATCCGTATGACTGTCGCCTATTCCAACTTAAACGTAAAAATATGTGCTTCCCACTCCGGTCTTACTGTAGGAGAAGACGGAGCCACACACGAAATGATGGAAGACCTCGGGCTCATGAAAATGCTTCCCAACATGGTCGTTATCAATCCCTGCGACTATAATCAGACAAAAATGGCCACTATCGCCGCAGCAGAATACAACGGTCCCGTTTATCTACGATTTGGCCGTCCTGCAGTTCCCAACTTCACTCCTGAAGACCAACCGTTCATCATCGGTAAAGCCATTACCTTAAATGAAGGAACAGACGTAACCATATTTGCCACAGGTCATCTCGTATATCCATCTCTACAAGCCGCATATACTTTATCCGAGCAAGGATTTTCCGTAGAAGTCATTGACATCACAACTATAAAACCTCTTGATGAAGATACTATTTTACGTAGTATTGCCAAAACCAAATGCGCCGTAACAGCTGAAGAGCACCTCATGAACGGAGGTTTGGGAGATTCCATCTGCCAGCTCCTCAGCCGCAAGATGCCGGCTCCGGTTGAGATGATAGCTGTCGATGACAAATTTGGAGAAAGTGGAACACCAGACCAATTACTTCAAGAATATGGTTTGGACATGCAACACATCATGGATGCTTGCAAAAAATCTATTGCACGCAAATAGTAAATTTTCATGCCAGAGCCAACCGACGAATTCATACTCTCCCTATTTGCAAACAGCAAGACCAAAGAACAGGCCTTTGAACTGCTGTTGAAAAAATATCAGAGGACTATTTATTACAATGCGCGCCGAATTGTAACTTCACACGAAGATGCAAATGACGTGACGCAAAATGTATGTCTCAAAATCTGGCGTCATTTGGACAAATTTCGTGGAGATTCCAGTCTTAAAACATGGATTACCAAGATCTGTGTCAATGAGTCTCTTTCTTTTATCGATAAAAAGAAGAAATTGCTGAATTTATCCGATGAAAGCTACACGGATTTTTTGGTTGTCACCCAACCAGACACCAATTTCATATCGTCCAATGAAATTGAGCACCTGTTACAAGATGCCATTCTCAAGCTTCCCCCAAAACAGAGAGCCGTTTTTACCATGCGATATTATGACGAGACTCCATACGCCGAAATGTCGAAGATTTTTGACACCTCAGAGAGTGCTTTAAAAGCATCCTACCACTTTGCCATGGAAAAAATCAAAAAAAATATTTCCGAGCATTTAACCTTTTAGAAAAATATCAGTCTGACAATAGTTTTTTTTCGCAATATGATAGACATAGAACAATTGAACAAGAAAGAATACTATGATGTGCCGGAAGGATATTTCGACCAATTGCCCAATCAGATAATGGGGGCCATCCGAAAAGAGCGCACTTTCAAACGAAATATAACCATTTCCTCTATCGCCGCTGTATTCCTAATAATAATTTGCAGCACATTGGTGATCAATTACAAAAAAGATGATATTTCATCTCAAAAAGATATCGCCATTGAGAAAACAGGAAATGAATCCACCTTGGAAGAGCAAATGGCGGATTATTACAGCACAGAATTCGCCCAAATGGACTATTACGATTTTTAAAATTATCAGAAATGAAACGCATATATATTATCTTCACAATCCTTATTCTTGGAATTTTCAGTGCAGCGGCACAAGGGAAGCCAGATGCCAACAAAATCGTACAAGACAGAATCAACAATATGAAAGAGCATCTGAAACTGAGTACGGCAGAAGGCAAGACATTTTGGACTGCTTACGAACAATATCTGCGCAACGAAGTCAAATGTTTTTCCACTTATAGATCCAACTTGGAGAAAAAGGGAATTAAATCCGGATGCGCGGATTGTCATGGGAAATCATCCTCGTGTGATAATTTAAGCGATACCCAAATAACCTATATGTTCGATCAAAAATATGAATTAAAGAAAAATCTCCTTAATCTCGAAACATCTTTTTATAAGAAGATAAAAGGAATATTGACTCCAAAACACCTACAAGAGTTCTATAAGATCGACGAACAATTCAAACGGACATTGTCCAAGAATAAAGCTACGGAACAAAAATCAAAAGTTCCAACAGCGACGCCCAATAAACCGAGACGATAAAAAAAAAGACTGCTAAAAAGCAGTCTTTTTTTGTGCCGAACAAAAAAAATCAAACTTGTAAAAGTATATCGAAAAAAGTGTATTTTTGCAGCCCCTAAAAATAGGGGGTAAAAGTATTAAAAATTAAAAGTTTAACAAATCAATTGTATGCCTACAATTCAACAATTAGTAAGAAAAGGAAGAAAAAGACTGACTTCACAAAGTAAGTCAAGGGCATTGGATGCCTGTCCGCAAAGACGCGGCGTATG
>JAZUEE010000121.1:0-8815 GCA_045639985.1 Bacteroidales bacterium | reverse complement strand
AAAGTAGAAAAAGCCCTTAAAGCTGACGCTTTAAGGGCTTTTGATACAATGCAGACGGGAATTTTTAGGCGAGAAACAACACATTCCTTACGACACCGTGGCGTTTGGAAGGGGGCTTTTCTTTTGGAAATTTTGCTGACGGAGGGGTTCTCTTTGTCTTTTGAGGTTGCAATTTGCGATAGGACTTGGTATACTTATTGTGTATACGATAAAACGATTTTGGCTTGTACCGAAACGGTATGGGATTTGTGAAAGTGTTTGCCCATACGGTTAAACGAAAAAATTTGAAACTGTTTTTCGCATTTCGGGGTGTTGTGTATGAAAAGCCAATTTCGATGCTTATAAGGGGGATTTATGTATGCCGAATATGAAAGACGTACGGGATCTGGCGGATGAACTTCAAAATGGAATCGTAGAGGGATTAGAGGAACAACTCGGGTTCCTGCCGCCGGAGGGGGAAGACCACCGTATCGCGGAGATGACGCTGGAGAGCGCAAAGGCCGTTTTTGATGCGGCGCGGTCCGGCGATTTGGATACACAGACGTTCCCCACACATTTTGCGCGGTTATATTACTTGGAGCAGGTGCGTGACGGAAAACAGACGCTGACCTCTGCCCAGATAGAGGAAAAAACCGCCGCGCTCGCCAAAAACGAGAAGTTTTTGGAAGTGTTTGCCGACAAACACAGTCCGGAAGACTGCATGAATGCGCTGGATTCGTTGTTTGGCGGACCCCGTGCGGAGCATTTGGACAGTTGGGTCAAAGAGTGCGAACAGCCGGTAACCCGAAACTATGAGCAGGAGTTTGAAACTCTCTGCGGCGACACGTTGCAAGGCTCGGAACGCGAAAGAGCTAAGCAGCATTTTGTGAATATGGGCATATTGAACGAGGAAGTTCGTATGCTGGAGTATTCCAAGGCTCTTTCGCCTCGGCAGATGTATGACAAAATGACGAGCAAGACTCTGCAGGACGAAAAAGCAGCGTCGCAAGGCATTTACGAACTGGTGGATAGCAAAGAACAACAGTTCAAGCGTGTGCAAAAGATTAAGTCGACTTCGCCGAAAGCGGCGAGAATGCCTGCGCATTTGGATCGCTTCGCCCGTTTCTTCTTTAACCACTCCGCCGGTCCGGAAGCCCGTGAAGAAAACCAAAACCTCATCGATCGGCTTTGTTCCGATAAGCCGGAGGACCGAGCATTCCAAAAAGAGTTTACGGTGGACTGCATCAACAAGATGTTGGCGGTGCCGGATAAAGCGCTTTGTCCGGAGACGACCGAAGAGGCCACAACGGCACTGGACCAATATTACTTTGAGATGCGGGCGTTGCAGGACAGCACCAACATTTTGGCGTCGCTTTCTTCCCAAGACTATCACGTGCCGGGGTACATTAGAGAGGCGCTGATGCACAAGAGCAATCTGTATATGCAGAACGTCGAAAAACACATCACAGCCAACAAGATTGACCCGGCGCAGTATGAGGAACTCTCGCTGCTTAAGGAGTTTGATTCCGATGCAATCGCTAAGATCAGCGGCAATCTTTTTCATAAGGGAAAAGGGCCGCTCGGAAGCTCTGTCTTAGCACTCACGGCGGTTGTTCACGATTTGAAACAGACCGACACAACCCTTCCGGATGCCGAAACGTACGACAAACTGTTTTTGAGAGAGAAGGACCTTTTCCTCATGAAAGAGGGCGCACAAGCGACCGCTTCCGATTCGTTCTCTTTGATGCCCGACAACGTGAAAAAACCCAAAGAGCTTGGTGCGTGGGAGAAGTTTTGGCATATTTTCGGGTTTTATAATGAGGAGTTTGAAACCTATCAGCGTGAGAAAACGACCTATGACAACTGGGTGAAAAAACAGGCGCAGGAGAAAGACGAGTCGTTGGGAAAAGGCGCCGCTCGCTTTGGCGCCAACGGCGTGAATGCCGAGCATATGGAGAAAGAATTTGAAAAAGGCCTTTCTCTCGACGAATTGACAAAACAGGCGAGCGCCGAGTATAAAAAGACGTTGGACGAAGCATTTGGCAAGGTGGAGGAAAAAACCGGAAACGCCATCAACCGTCTGGACTACGTGATGGTGGGCCCGAGAAGTCTGCGTGCCGTGTTGGAAGAGGAGTATTTGAATACGCATATTGCGTGTGACGAACTTATCTCGTCCGAAGGAACCGAGCTTGAGGAGTTTTACAAGCAAAGCCTGGAGAACGGTCATGCGTATGACTTGTTGGTTTATGCCGACTTGCAACACGTTTCGTTACAGTGTGCCGCATTGAATGAGAAAGCGGAGATGAGCGTCAAAGACGGAAAAATCGGAATAACGTCGCTCAAACGGCCGGAGGTTATGACTAAATTGAGTCCGCTAATGCGTCCGCAGCTGGAGCAACAATCTGTCAATGTGACCAAAGAAGCGAAACTGAGCTTGGTGGGAGAGCAAAACGCCACGGAGCGGATGCACCTTATGGACAACAGCCGCGCCGCGTTGCATCAGTTGAATTTCTGGCAGAACGTAAAGGAAGTGTGCGATAGAACGGCGGCGGCGCTGCCCGACACGAAAAACGTTTTTTCACTGAACAATGCCGCCATCGCCAGTTTTAAAGAGGCGTATTTGCTTTCTCGCGGAGAAACACCGGAGCAGATTTACAATACGACAAAACAGGCTAAGTTGAGGAAAGTTGCTACGGAGTCTGTTCAAAAGCAAATCAATGACCCTGCTTGCGCCAAGGATTTGGCGACTATTGCGGTTGAGGGCATACAAAAAATCAAAGGCTTGGTGGACGAGTATACGAAAGGCGCCGACTTGTCAAAAGAGATTTGTTCGCCCAAAATGAAGACGGTATGTGCGCTTGCTTCCGCGGCATCCAATTTGTATAAAGCGATTTCCGGCAACGAGGCCTTGAAGACGGAAGCGTGCAAGGTGTTGGTGGAACAAAAAGGAAAAGACGTGACAAATGCCGCCGAAATTGCAAAGGCGCACCAGGAGCTGGCTGTGTTTTCGAATACACTTGTGGGCTTGAATACGGCGCTTGAGCATATCCGAGACGGTCGCGAAACCGGATGTCGCTATTGTATGGGCGCCGTCGAACATGCTAAGGAGGGCGCAGGTAAGATTTTTGCCGGAGAGATGGCGTTGAAAGTGATTTCCGAACGAATGAAATCCGGCACGCCGTTGTCGGAAAGCATGGCGGCTTCAGAAAGCAAGCATATCGCGTCTTGGAGCCCGCTTGCCACCGACTTTCCGAAAAATCTCGATGGCGGCGACGGTCATGCGGCGCTTTATAACCTGTGTAAAGTGAATCAAGCGACGGACGGTGTGAAGTTTGCTTCCTACGCCTTGAGCGGTGGCCTGGCACGCGATTGCCAAGTGGAAATCGCAGGAAACGAATTCGGAGCGAAATTCACCTATACGCCGCCGGCATCCGAAATGGCGCAGGACAGCGTTGTGGCGGAACTCGATTTGACTCAAACAGAGCCGAAAATCGAGCAAAATTTGATGGTGTAACAATGAAAAAGACCCCCTATTGCAGACCAACGCTGCAATAGGGGGTTTTGTGTTGATGTTTTTTGTCTGAATGTGCACCTGAATGGGCAAAGATTGCAACACAAATGACCGAGATTGCAAAGATTTTTTATGAATAAACGGATAAAATGATGTTTAGGTTCTGAAAAAATATAAGAAACGAGGGGTACTTTATGAAACGATTCAAACTTATCAAACGCACGTTATCATTGGTATCAGTGATAGCAATGGTGATCACATCATTGCTGGTGGGTGGTATTAGTGCGGCTGCACTAAGTTCATGTGCCCGTAATTTTAACGATGGCACCTATTCCTCCAATCCGGGCGACTATGTGGCTAATATAGCAGTGGCTCAATTGGGACGCAATCAACCCAGCTTTGGTTATGATGCTCCATGGTGTGCAGCGTTTGTTTCAGATTGCGCAGCAAAAGCGGGACAGTCTGCGGCTGTGCCATGGAACGGCAGCGTTGTTAATTTGTATAATGCAATTTTAAACGCAGGCGGTGCCTTGGTCTCGTCTCCCAAAAATGGTGATATTTATATCACAAAAAGTTTTGGCCACACGGCTGTTTTTGTTGATGGTGGTTCAAATATCGTGGATGGTAATAATATTTGGACCAACCCTACGTCTACACGAAAGTATAGCCCGAATTATTCCGGAGGACCGGCTTATTATATTCTGCGGCCGCGTTATACGGGAACAGTAGTTACCCCTCCTTCTGTGAGCACGGGCAATGCCGCTAACGTTACGAACTACACGGCGAAAATATCCGCCAGTGTCAGTAACGGAACCGCTTCTTCCTATGGTTTTTATTTCGGTACGTCCCAGAGTTCGTTGCCGTACAAATCCGGTACGTCCGGTTCGTCGACTATGGATATCGCTACGTACATTAGCTCCACTTTCGGACAACTGAAGGCGAATACAACTTACTACTACAAGGCCTATGCCATTATTGGCGGAAGAGAAATTGCCGCCTCTAATGTGAAATATTTTACAACGACGAACATTAAGCCGTCTGTTGTGACTCCTAAAGTATCCGCCCAGGATATTGCTATAGGCGATTCTATTCAGGTTACCTGGACGGCGGCGAATAACGCGACCTATTATGAAGTCTGCTTATATGACGAAAGCGGAGAATTGGTAGAGACCAATGATTCCATTACCGGTACAAGCACCGCTTTTTCGGGGCGTTCTGCCGGCGGCATCTTCTATGTGGGCTTGAAATCTTTCAATAATGCGGGAACGGCGGGCGAATCTGCGCGTGTAAAAGTCACGGTCCACGACAACGTGAAAGTAGATTTCGTGGATTATGATGGCACGAAACTTCGCGAAACGCAGTTGATCGGCTATGGCAAGTCTGCAACGGCACCTGCTGATCCGGAAAGAAAAGGATATACCTTCGATTCGTGGGATAAAAGCTTTAATGCATTAACAGAGGATACCGTTATCAAAGCAACCTATACCATTAATGTGTACACGGTGCGTTTCTTTGACAATAGCGGAAAAATGATCGGAACTCCTCAACGTGTGGAATATCAATCCGCGGCAACGGAACCCCCTTATACACCGGCGGATGGATATAAGCTGTTTGGTTGGGATAAAGATTTTGACTGCATCGAAGAAGATACGGATATTACAGCCAATATTGACTGGTACAATGAGAACTTTGATGTTTTTGCCAAATTAATCAGTGCCGAACGTGTTGCTGAGGGCGAAAACAATGAAGGCTATGACGTAACCGTCAATGTGATTAACAACGAGGAAACAACAACCAGAGGCCGTGTTGTGGTTGCCCTTCAAACGTCTGAAGGAAATTTGGTCGAAATGACCGAATCCGCCGCTTTTGCCGTAAAGAAAGCGAGCACGAAAGAGGTTAACGTTTTTGTGCCGAGTGATAAAGTGGCAACAAAGGTGACGGTTTATGTTGTCAGTTCCTATTCCTCTATTATCCCGATTGCCGATCCTGTGTCTATGGAAATTGATCAGAGCAATGCCTGGACGGAGTGGAGCACGGAAGAACCTCCGGAGGATGCGTATAAAACCGAGTCGAAAACAGAGTATTCTTACAGCACAAAAACCACTACGACGTCGTATGATACGTCGTTGAGCGGCTGGACTCAGGCCGGAAGCACTTGGGTGAAATCCGGATCCGGTTACACCGACTATATTACAAACTGGCCGTCCGGATTTTCCACTTCTCACTGGATTTACAATTCGTACCACAAATCGGCGCCGTATGCCTATGAAACAGCAACGAACAAACGCGATGTCTCTACCTCGACGATAGGCTATATGTACTATCACTGGTGCCGTGGTGATAACGTCGGATGTACGCTGAACAGAATGATTTCCTATAACTGGACGTCTCAATTCAATACATTCCATGCCTTTATCTCTTCCGGAGCTATTGGATACGATGCCCAGGCGGATGCGTTTGCTTATCCGAATTCGTCCGCTTGTAACAGCACGAAGTGGTGGAACTCCGCAAACCCGAACAGTATTCCGGTTTACAGAACCAATTACACGGATTACAAGAAACAATTTACCTACTATAAATGGTCTGAGTATTCCGATTGGAGCACGACTGTAAAAAATCCGGACGATAATACGAAGGTGAACGTAAGAACTTTGTATCGTTATCGTACCAATGAGGCTGCTGCCGAAAACCTGGAAGGAATAGAGCATACTGTTGAAGGAAATATCGGAGAAGAAAATGCCGGCAAAAAAGCAAGCCTTTACGTGTATAAGGTGAACTCTGCATCGGACTTTACCAATGAGTTTGTGGGACAAACCACCATTGGTGAAAATGGCGATTATTCTTTCGCCTTTAAACTTCGCGAAGAACCGACAGCGGAGACCGGCGATTTCACCGTTGAATTGGGACTTGAGGGAGCCAGCACGGGTATCTATTTGGATTCGCTGCTTGCTCCGAAGAAAACGTATACGGTGAACTTCTTCAATAAAAACGGCGAAGTTATCAGTACGCAGGAAGTTGAAGAGGGCGAGGATGCCACTCTTCCGAGCGACAGCTTGATGAAAGAAGAGGGCTATCGCTTCTTGAATTGGACGGAATCCAACAGAAACATCCGTGAAGATTTGGATATCTATCCCAACTATGAACGCCAAGAATTTACCGTTGTATTTGTTGATTGGTCTTCCCGTGACGTGAAAATGGAAAAATACAAGTACGGCGAAGTCCTCACCTTGCCGGTTCTTGGTGATATCGGAGACGGTCAGGAAATCAAATGGGATTGTGAACCCGGCACTGTTGTGAAAGAAGATATGATTGTCACAACGGTTGTTGAGCAAAAAATGGTCAGCGCTACCATTATGGACGACGATAATAGCGTTATCAAGACTGTTGAAATTCCGTATGGAACCGCTATTAGTTTGCCGACACTGAGCAATGTCAGCAAGACGCTTGTTGGCTGGAAAATACAAATGAGTGACGATGCGCAAGTTTATGATTTGTATGATTCCGTTTTGACTTCCAATGCAACAATTTATCCGGTTTGCGTGTATTCGGAGTCTGTTGTCGAACCGCAGTGCAGTTTGTCGGAAGGTGAATATGTGGAAGCTCAAACGATTGAGTTGACTTGCGAGGATACAGAGGCTCAGATTTACTACACAATTGACGGAACAAACCCGTTGGATTCCGAGACGGCAATCTTGTATAACGGGAAGTTTACCATCGACAGTGGCTGTGAACTCCAATTCGCCTCCAAAAAAGAAGGCTTGAATGACAGCGAGGTTGTAAGAAGACTGTTTGCTATCAATACTGCCGGAAACAAAGCCTATCATATTACGTATATCACGGTTTGTTATGATGGTAACGGGTGTGGAGAATACACCTTATCGAATCTGGTTGAAGACGGAACCACGGTTGATAGTATGAACATTGAATCCATGTGTGAAGGTTATGATTTGACCGGTCTGTATTATGATATAGAACGTCAGGATCAGGTCGATATTCATTCCGCAAAGATTCAATCCACCAGCAACTTGTATGCCTTCTATAAAATCAAAGTGTTCGACGTCATATTCAAAGCAGAAGACGGAACGATTTACAAATCTGAACGCGTGAATTACAAACAAAGCGCAACGGCCCCGATTCCTGATGAAAAAGAAGGATTTGTATTTGTCGGATGGAATACCGACAAGTATCTCGAGGTTACCAGCGATTTGATTGTAACCGCTGTGTTTGTTTCGGATATTCAATTTGACAGTGAGTATGTAACCATTAGTTTCCAAGACGAAGACGGAACGGTATACAAAAACGAGATTGTTAAAATCGGCGGCTCCGCGACTCCGCCGATGGTGTACAAAGAGGGTTATGTATTTACCGGTTGGGATTCGGATGGATACATAAATGCGGCTATTGATCTTATTGTTGTGGCTCAATTTAAGATTGATGAATCGAGTGTTCTCAGCGGTGACGCGAACAGCGATGGAGTTGTTAACATGAAAGATGTGCTGATTTTGCGCAAGCATGTTGCGGGAATGCCGGTGGAACTCAATTTTGTTGCTTCCGATATTGACGGAGAAGGCGCGGTCAATATGAAGGATGTGCTGATGCTGCGCAAGTATCTCGCCGAATAAATTGACGAATTAAGCGCATAAACAGAATATTGCTTCAAAACATCTCCGGCATCAGGTCCATAATCGGGCTTGGTGCCGGAGATTATTTTATTGTTATCTTGGTTGTTTGAATGTACAACCAAAAGGGGTGTTCTGCCCGGAGAGACCAAACGTTAGGAAGAGTGTTAGGAAAACCGATTTCAAAAAGAATAAATCCTTGATAATCAAGGCTTTTTGGCAGAGGCAGAAGGCGGAACATTGCCCTCCGGTTTGTGTCCGAAAGTCGTGTTTCTCGCTGTCGCTTGCGGCGAGGGGGTTGCATAAAAAATCTTGTACTTTTTACAGGATTGTGTTATACTAACTATGTATACCAAAATTCTTGAAAAAACACGGACGAAAATACAAACGAAACGAGGCTGATTTGTATGAAAAAACGGATGTTAGCGATGCTGTTGGCGGCGGTGATGATTGTAATGTCACTGCCGGTGTTTGCGTTGCCTGCGGCGGCGGCAAGCGGATGGCAAACGAGTGAGGTGCACGGAACCTATGGTTACATTAAATCCGGCAACGAATATTATCCGCTGGACAACAGTTGGGATTTTGACGTCGCTTTTGCGTACGGCAAAACCTCGTACGATATTGTTCTGCTTGCCGACTACACGGCGAACAATTTTGTTTTGGATGCCAAAGCCTTAAATATCCACCTTAACGGACACACGCTGAC
>JAZUEE010000120.1:0-2759 GCA_045639985.1 Bacteroidales bacterium | reverse complement strand
ATCAAACTGGCTGGTTTTCAAGTTGTTTTTCACAATTTCAAAATCCGGCATCACCTCCACAGCGGGATCCACATCCTGCATAGCATACCAAGAGGAGCCGAATCCCAATCTGAAACCCATATCAAATATTTTCGTCACTTTGAAATTGTTGACAAAAGAAAAAGAAAAAGATCGGGAAAACCTATTCGTCTGATAAAGATTGCCTGTAGAACTCCACAACGGAGGCAAAACAAAGGAAGCATTCAATACTAACGACAGATTGAACTTCTTATCTTTTTGTCTAAACATTTTTGAGAATAGAGGAGTATCTTCATCCTCTATTATTTCCTCATCGAAATAATAATAATCAGATGATAGTGATATGGCCTCCTCCAGAAGTTCTTTTTTAGGCAGAACATCCCTGTTCAATGTATATTTGGAACACTGCCCGGCATACCAAAAATTAAAGCTCTGTCCATCAATCAATTCAGATTTTGGGACATAAAACATAATAATATCATCAAGAAAAGTGGTGTCTGCGGGGAATGTATCATTAATTATTACGGTTTTATCTCCAAATTTAATTGTATTGCCAACGAACTCAAACGTTTGATCATTATAATTATATTTATGGCTCACCATTCTTACATATCTTCCACTTGAATATTTTTGCAGACTTCCATCTCCATTGACAATATTATAAAACAATTGCTCAGACAAACGATTTTCGACTTTTAAAGGAACAATAATAACATTATCCTTGTCTTCATACAGATCAAAAGTGTGAGGATTAACTTTTACAGAATCCATAAAATACCCTGCTTGCGGCACGCCATAACCGAAGGCATAATCATAGTAAGGATAACGATGACCTGATTTTTCAATTTCATGCAGCAGTTGCATAACGGTCCAATCGGGATGAAGTTGTTTGACGCAAGCGGCAAAACCAGCCACCAAAGGAGAAGCGAAAGAAGTGCCTTCAGCTTCCACAAAATTGCCTTTATCATCAGCAACTGTAACTTTTCCACTTGCTACCACGTTGGGCTTGAGGCGTCCATCGGCAGTAGGGCCTTTGGAACTGTAATATGCCAAATAATCCAAGTCTGTAACCGCACCGACAGAAAGGATACTGTCCGCGTCAGCCGGCGTGACAATGGTTTCCCAAGCGATATTCATCGCCTCATTGCCCATAGCATTGCATAGCAGAATACCCTTACGCGCAGCCGTTTGCGCAGCTTTGGCCACAATAGAAGTTTTGCCGTCCATTTGCGTGGTTTCATAATAAGGAGTGGCAAATCCCAAAGAGCTGTTCACAATGTCCGCACCGTTCTGGTCGGCCCATTCCAACGCCTGTACCCACCAGATTTCGCCTTTTTTCACCTGGTTTCTAATTTCCGTACAAGCAAGCAAATATTCCGCACCTGTTGCCAAGCCCATACATTGACCGTCATTATTGATACCGGCCAGACAACTCAACACCATTCTGCCGTGCTTGTGCGCCCCATAAACATTTTCCTTCTTATGCGTGAAATTCCACGTTTTCACAATTTGATGATTATCCATCAAATGCTTAAACGCGGGATGCGTGTTTACATCGGGGAAACCGCCGTCAAACACTGCGATACGGACGCCCTTGCCATTCAATCCGGCTTTGTAGAACTTCTCGCCCTGCATCATTGATATGGGAAGATCCTCTTCTTCAATCAAAACAACTGGGTCCTCCTCCGGCAATTCCGCCGTCAAAGACTCCGATTCAATCAATTGCGCATATTTCACAAACGGCATTTTGCAAATCATCTCTATTTGCACCTCCGTGGCCGTCACGGCTACAGCGTTCAGCCAGCGGGAAGTGCCCTCCAAGTTTTGAGAAGCCGCAGCCACTTGTTCCGCGTAATCGGAATTGACCGGATAATTGCTGATATCATACAGCGACTGCCCGTTCTGCTGATAGCGCGCAATTGCCTTGGCATCAAAATAGTGATACGGATCAAACTGCGTGTTGTTTTTGTCCGTGAAAAACACCCAATAGCAATTTTGGGCGGAAAGCTGCAAACCTAAAAGCAGGCACAGCAAGAGAGGCATTATCTTTTTCATATCATAAGTTGCTTTGTTCCTTAAATTGGCTGCATCGCACCCCCGCTTTATTTTCTTCTGAAGTAGATTTCCATCGGCACGCCGGAGAAATCCCAATTCTTACGAATCTGGTTTTCCAAATAGCGTTTGTAGGAATCCACCACATACTGCGGAAGGTTGCAGAAGATCGCGAACGGCGGGTATGCCACCGGAAGCTGGGTTGCATATTTGATGCGGATGACCTTGTCCTTGTTCATTGGCGGCGGCGTGTTCTCGATAATCGGGAGCATCACATTGTTGAGTTCGGAAGTGGAGACCTTGCGGGTGCGGTTCTTATAGACCTCGATGGCTGTTTCGAGCACCTTGTAGATACGCTGTTTTTCCAACACGGAAGTGAAGATGATGGGCACATCGTTGAACGGCGCAATGCGCTTCTTGATCAGATCCTCGTACTCTTTGTGCGTATGGTTGTCCTTCTCAATAAGGTCCCATTTGTTCATCACGACCACAATGCCCTTATGGTTGCGGGCGGCTAAACCGAAAATATTAAGGTCTTGTTGGTCAAAGCCCTGGGAGGCGTCGGCCATCACGATGCAGACGTCGGAGTTTTCGATGCTACGTACAGCGCGCATTACGGAGTAGAACTCGAGGTCTTCTTCCACCTTGCTCTTACGGCGCAAACCGGCTGTGTCGATGAGGTAGAAGTC
>JAZUEE010000119.1:0-3975 GCA_045639985.1 Bacteroidales bacterium | reverse complement strand
CTTAAAATCAGCTGTTGTTGCCATATATGATATCTATTTTAGGTTTAAAAAAAATCGGCGGCAAAGGTACATTTTTTTTCTTTGCGCCGACTTTTTCCTGTTATAAGAAATCACTTTCGCCATTCATTAGCATTCAACCACGACATGATTGGTTTGAATAATTTTCCGAAGATTGATTATTGCATATCGCATCCTACCCAATGCCGTATTAATACTAACACCCGTCAAATCAGCAATTTCCTTAAAACTATATTCTTGGTATATCCTCATCACCAATACTTCTTTTTGTTCAGACGGAAGATATTCTATCATCTTATCAAGGTCTTGATAAATTTGTTCGCGAATCAACTTCTGTTCGGCAGAATCTTCAGAGGTCCCAATCAAATCAAAAATATCATAATCTCCGTTACTCTCAAAGACAGGAATCTTTTGGATTTTCCTATAATAATCAATTTTAAGATTATTGGCAATGCGCATAATCCACTGGAAGAACTTACCTTCTTCTCGATAAGCTCCAGAACGGATGGTGTTAATCACTTTAATGAAAGTGTCCTGAAAAATGTCCTCCGCCAATTCTTTATTCTTTACAGACATAAGAATGTAAGAAAACAATCGCTTTTCATAGCGGATAATCAAAGCTTTGAGTGCTGATTCATCACCCTTCTGATAACGAGCTATCAAATCATTGTCAGATAATTTCATTGTGTTCATCTGAAACTCCTTTCTATATGTGGATAAATATAAGAAAGTAGATTTTTTTCGATAGCGTGATAATTGGTGAATAAAATTATGAGAGTGCAAAAATACATTTTTTTCTCAAATATCAAAAAAAAGATAAAATTAATTAAGCACAACAACTTGTTCATAAGAACATCCAACCTTCTAACAGGCAAACACTTGAATAAAACAATAGGAAATCTTATAAATAAAACGAAGAAAAATTGGGCTGATTCACACAAAAAATGTATTTTTGCGCCGTTGAAAAAATGCGCAATGGCATCATTTGAAAAATTATACAACCAGATTGAATCTAATGTTAAAATTGGGTTGTCGCATATAGCCGAATTACAGCAAGAAAGAGACCAATTAGCAGAAGAAAACAACTTGTTGAAAAACGAAATAGAAAGCCTTCGTAAAAAAATCAACGACAAAGAAGAAGAATTAAAATTATTAGTTGTAACAAATAAAGTTTTACATAAAGAAGATATTACCGGAATTAAAAGACAAATTAACGACTGGGTGCGGGAGATAGACAATTGCATATCACTTCTCAAACAAAAGTAGTATGGAAGACAATAAAATGAAAATCACAATACAGATTGCCCAAAGATCCATGACGATTGTGATACAAAAAGAGTGGGAGCACTACTTTCGAGAAGCAGAAAAAGTGATCAATAATAGTTTTTTGGATTTCGCCAAAAAGTGGACATATAAAGACCATCAGGACTTGTTGTCAATGATATTAGTTGACTTTGTTGTTAAATGGCTCGCTGACGAAGAGAGATTGAAAGGATTTGACGAGGAACTGGAGCCGATGATGGAATCCCTTAAAACGCTAACCGATAAATTTGACATTGATTAACCGTTCTTTACATAAACATACCGCATAAGTTCAGATACGTTTGTTAAACTCAACAGAAACAAAACCGAAGGGGACGCTCGATTTTACATAGAACAGGCCCAATTCCGTACGGATGGTTCATTACCCAGGGACGCTCGACGTAGGACGGCACCTTCGACCATATCAATTAGGAGTTTTTCGAAACCCTATGGGACTTATGCGGTTTTTCTTTCTCCACATCCTGCCACAATTAAATGACACATTACATTATTAATTAAATAACAACTATATATTATGACAGGACTAAAGATATTAGTAGGTTTGATACTCGGTTTGATAGCTGGTATCGCCCTATCCTACACACTTCTAAAGAAACAACTTACGAAGTCGGGCAGAGAAGCCCTAAAAAAAGCAGAAGAAGATGGCGAATTATTAAAAAAGGAAAAAATCCTGCAAGCCAAAGAAAAATTTCTTCAACTGAAAAGTGATTACGAAAAAACCGTAAACGAAAAGAACCAACAAATTGCGAGTGCGGAGAACCGTATTAAACAAAAGGAAAATACGCTGAACCAAAAGATGGAAGACCTCAATCGCAAAACCACTGAAAACAATACTTTAAAAGAGAACCTGAACAAGCAACTCCAGGCCACTGCTCAAAAGCAAAAAGAGTTGGAGAACCAAACTGCCATTCAGAAAGCAAAATTAGAATCTATCGCCGAACTCACTTCCGAACAAGCTAAAGAACAGCTTATAAACTTAATGCAAGAGGAAGCAAGAGCTGATGCCATGGTATTAATCAAAGACATTGTGGATGAAGCCAAAGCAACGGCAAATCTACAAGCGAAAAAAGTGGTTGTGAGCGCATTACAAAGGACAGGTGTGGAAGCCGCTGTTGAAAATACAGTATCCGTATTCAACATCGACAATGACGAAATCAAAGGACGAATCATCGGACGTGAAGGTCGTAACATCCGCACATTGGAAAATCTCACCGGTGTGGATGTCATCATCGATGACTCCCCTGATGCTATCCTCTTATCCAGCTTTGATCCCGTACGTCGTGAAATTGCCAGCCAATCTCTGAAAAAGCTGGTTTCTGACGGGCGTATCCATCCTGCACGTATCGAAGAAGTGGTGGCCAAAACAAAAAAACAGATAGAACAAGAAATCGCCGAACTTGGCAAGAGGACATGTATCGATTTAGGTATCAACAACATGCCTCACGAGCTTATGCGAATGGTCGGCAAAATGCGCTATCGTTCTTCTTACGGACAGAATTTGCTACAACATGCTAAGGAGGTCGCAAACCTCAGTGCTACAATGGCTTCCGAATTAGGATTGAATCCTAAAATCGCACGCCGCGCCGGTTTGTTACATGATATCGGCAAAGTTCCTGATACAGAACCCGAAATGCCGCATGCTCTTTTCGGTGCCCGTTTAGCAGAACAATATAAGGAACGTCCTGAAATCGTCAATGCCATCGGAGCTCATCATGACGAAATGGAAATGACCACTTTAATTGCCCCTATCGTTCAAGTTTGCGACGCCATTTCTGGCGCACGCCCAGGTGCACGTCGAGAAGTTGTAGAAGCATACATGAAGCGATTGAACGATCTTGAAAATCTTGCGCTTACCTACCCTGGTGTCGTTAAGACTTATGCTATCCAGGCCGGTCGTGAACTCCGCGTAATCGTTGGTGCTGAAAAAGTAACGGATGCTGAAGCCAACCAAATATCCATGGATCTTTCTAAAAAGATTCAAAATGAGATGACTTATCCGGGACAAATCAAGATCACGGTTATCCGCGAAACACGTTCCGTAAACTACGCACGGTAATTTTCATTATAACATTATGGAAGAAGAAAGAAAAAATAATCGAACCAAATTTTTTGTCATACTCTATAGTATAACGTTGGTCCTATTTGCCGTTTATTTTTTCTTTCTTTCAGACCACACAGTTAAGACTCACCGGTCATTGAATCGAAAAATCAACAACTTGGAGAATAAGATCACCTATACAAAAAACCAAGTTGGCAACATTTACACATTCGAACAATTGAACGCCGACTCCAATTTATTGGAAAAATACGCCCGAGAACAACTCAACATGCATAAAGAAGACGAAGACGTCTTTATCCTCATTCATGAATAAACCTTCAGTTCTAAAAATATTAATTTTAAATGGTGTAAACCTTGACTTGTTGGGATCACGAGAAATCAACATATACGGAATTTTGTCTTTTGAAGAATACTATCAAGAGCTTCAGAAAACTTATCCTAACGTTACGTTTTCGTATTACCAATACAATGATGAAGGGAGTTTGGCAAACGCCATCCATGAAGGGGAAAATTATGACGGAGTGGTTTTAAATGCTGGAGCATATACGCACACCTCCATCATTATGGCAGACGCA
>JAZUEE010000118.1:0-3952 GCA_045639985.1 Bacteroidales bacterium | reverse complement strand
TCACGCAAGTCGGAAAGCATAGGACGCTTGGTGCCTCCACGTGTTTCGACAGCACGGCTCAACTGAGCTAAGGCGATGACGGGGATGTCCAACTCTTTGGCGAGTGCTTTCAAAGAACGGGAAATGTAGCTGATTTCCTGTTCGCGGTTTCCTCCTTTGGAAGTGTTTTCCGATCCGCCCTGCATCAGTTGCAGGTAGTCGATGATGACCAGCTTGATGTCATGCTTGTGCTTGAGGCGGCGGCATTTGGCTCGCAAATCAAATACGGATAGTGCCGGCGTGTCATCAATGATAAGGTTGGAACTTTCCAACTGTCCGATGTTGTCCATCAATTTTATCCATTCGTCTTCGGAAAGTTTTCCCTGTGCGATGTGGCTGGCATCAATACCGGATTCCATGGAGAAAAGACGATGAACCAGCTGGGTGGCGGACATTTCAAGGGAGAAGAAGGCCACAGGGTAGTTGTGGTCGATAGCGGCGTTACGGGCAATGGACAGCACAAAGGATGTTTTACCCATACCAGGTCGTCCGGCCATGATAATAAGGTCGGAATTGTGCCATCCGCCTGTCTTTTCATCAATAGCCCGTATGCCACTGGGTACGCCCTGAAGCTTATCACTGTTTTGACGCATCTTGTCCAAATCATCTAAGGCGTTTTTAACTACCTGATGCAATTCTTTGCTGTCTCGTTTGAAATTGTTTTCAATGATATTGAAAATACGTGTTTCGGCTTTGTCCAACAAATCAAGTACGTCGTTGGATTCATCGTAAGAGTCCGTGATGATGTCATTACAGTTGTGAATAAGCTCGCGAATGACAAATTTCTCCATCACGATGCGGGCGTGGTATTCGATGTTGGCAGCGGATGTGACCCGATTGGTTAGTCCTGCAATGTAGGCGGCTCCGCCAACCACGTCCAACTTTTTTTCCTTGCGAAGTTGGTTGGTAACTGTCAACAAGTCTATGGGTTGAGCCATGGCAAACAGCTTTTTGATGGCAGTGAAGATATGCTGGTGAGCTTCTACATAGAACATGTTTGGCTGCAAAAAATCCAATATCGTGCTGACTGCATTGTCATCAATCATTAACGCACCGAGTACGGCTTCCTCGAATTCCACTGCCTGTGGGGTGATTTTCCCCGTCGTCCCTAATAGGTTCTCCATTCGGTTATAAGATAATGATTTTGCCTGCCGATTTTCTGTAATGGCTTTGTTTTCCATAAATTAAATGTTAATGAGGTTTGTTATTTTGGGGCGGCAAATATCCAAAAAAAAAAGATTGTCTCATAAAGGCAATCTTCCAAAGTTATGAACAAACCGATTAAGGCAGGAACCCGGCGTGAAAGGTGTAGGGTAGAAGTTCTGCCACACTGCCGATGCGATACGTCGGACCATCTTGGCAGGCGAGTATCACTTCGATGGGTTGCCCGAATTTCTGCTCGTATTCGAAGAGCACTTGTCGGCAACTGCCGCAGGGAGAGACGGGCTGCAATACCGGTTTCGTTGGATGGTAGGCGGTTATGGCAATGGCTTTGAACGGCACATCAGGATAAAGCGCTGATGCCGCAAAGGATGCTGTCCGTTCGGCACACAGACCGCTGGGGTAAACGGCATTCTCCTGATTGTTGCCCGTGACAATTTCTCCGTTTTCCATCAAAATGGCAGCTCCAACTTGAAAATGAGAGTATGGGGCGTATGCTCGTTGGGCAGCTTCTTCCGCCTTGGTGATTAATTCGTTTAGGATTTGCGGTATTTCTGCCCGATCTTCGTAAATCAGTATTTCAGAGGTGATTGTGCTTGATCTCATGAGCTGGAAATGTTAGATAATACCTCGTATTTCATCCAGATTCTGGATGTTTTCCCGCTGACAAAGGTCTTGTAATTCAGCAAGAATATGCTGGCCGGCCAGCGGATCGTTGAAGTTAACGGTGCCGATTTGGACGGCGGCTGCCCCTACCATGATGAATTCCAACACGTCGGTTGCGTTGGAGATGCCTCCGATACCGATGACGGGAACCTGTACTTTCTTGCACACGGAATGCACCATCCGTAATGCTATAGGTTTGATGGCGGCACCGGAAAGACCGGCATATACATTATTAAATATAGGTTTTCGCTTATGGATGTCAATAGCCATTGCTTGAAATGTGTTGACCAAAGATAAGGCATCAGCTCCCGCGTCTTCGCAGGCAAGTGCCATATCAACAATGTTTTCGGCGTTGGGTGATAGTTTGACGATAAGCGGCTTGGAGCAAACTTTGCGAACGGCGGTCACCACTTCGTGGGCAACTTCCGCTTTGATGCCAAACGCCATGCCGCCGCTTTTGACATTCGGACATGAAATGTTCAATTCCAGCATGTCAATGTCGGCTGCCGATAAAAGCGAAGCTCCCGTAATGTAGTCATCCATGCTGTGCCCTCCCATATTGGCGATGAGCACGTTGTTAAAACGGCGCATGGAGGCAATGCCGTGCTCAATAAACGACTCTATGCCCGGATTCTGCAATCCAACGCTGTTCATCATGGCGGATGGGGTCTCATATACGCGGACGCCCTCGTTGCCGTCTTTGGGTTTGAGGGTCAAGCCCTTGGAACTGATGCCTCCCAAGCAACTGACATCATAAAGTTGATTGTATTCTTCTCCAAATCCAAAAGTGCCCGATGCGGCGATAATCGGGTTTTTGAAAGGTATATTGCAAATAGTTGTCTCTAACATCATGAAAATAATAAGCTAATTAGTGAATAGTATTTCTGCTTTAAATACGGGACCGTCTTTGCAGACTCGTTTCATGCCGTCTTGGGTTTTGATACTGCAACCGAGGCATGCGCCGATACCGCAGGCCATGCGGTGTTCCATAGAGCACCAGCAGGAGGTGTCTTGGGCTTTGCATAAAGCGGCAACTTTTCGCATCATGATTTCAGGTCCGCAGGTGAAGACGGCATCGTATTTTTCCGGTTTGAGAAGGTCTGTGATAAAACCATGATATCCGTGGGCGCCGTTTTCGGTGGATAGGATAATGTTTTGACAATAGGGCTTGAAATCGTCAGTGGCGAAGAGAATGTCGCGATAACCCAAATATACATCCACTTGGACACCGTGTTCGCTGAGCTCTTTGGCGGTTTGGCACAAAGGAGGAATGCCGAGGCCGCCACCCAACAGGGCGACATGTCCGTGCATCTCTTCAATCGGATACCCTGTGCCGAGGGCTCCTAATAGATTGATGGTGTCACCGGCTTGGAGTTGGGAGAGTCGTCGGGTTCCCTGTCCAATTACGCGGTACATGAAATGCAACGAATCTTTTTCTGCTTTGAAAATGCTTATGGGACGCATTAAAGTAAGCTCTTTGTCCCAGCATTTGAGCATGTAAAATTGTCCGGCTGCAGCACTGGCACCCTTGCGTTCTACAGTCAAGACAAAAATATCTTCTGTAAGTTTTTGGTTGGAAAGAACGGTTGAGTCAAAATATTCCATGATAGGGAGTTATGAGTTAAAAACGATAAGTTATAAAGGAGGAGGGGCTGATATAATAAATTATAATTGATGCCGCTCCTCCTAAATGAATGTTCGAGTGAACTATTTTAAAGCGTTTAAGATGTCATCGCGCATGCGAATGGCTTCGGTACGTGCGCAGTCTGCGAAATTGGCTTCGCCATTGGGTTGTTTGCGATAGGCCAGGAGAATGCCTCTGGAAGAGTTTACAACGCCGCCGTTACCGTGGGAAAGGTACTTGGCGATGTCTTCTGCCTTGCCGCCTTGAGCTCCATAGCCAGGAATAAGGAAGAAAGTAGAACTCAGCATGCTGCGGATTTCGGCTGCTTCATCGGCATGGGTGCATCCCATAACGCCGCCGACACTGGAAAAACCGCATGCTCCGAGAAACTCTTTGCCAATTTCGTTGATCTTCTGACCAACTACATGGTAAACGCGTTGATGATTGTCGGTGGGCAGATAT
>JAZUEE010000117.1:0-4076 GCA_045639985.1 Bacteroidales bacterium | reverse complement strand
CACTGCTGGTATTGTAGCCCTTCCTTTGGCATTGGCATTTGGCATTCAAGCATTTGGCGTTATCGACGTTCAGGACGTGCCCAACATTGGGGCAGTCGGCGCATTGGCCGGTTTGGTAGGTGCGATGATGATTGGCTTTTTCGCCTCACTCTTTGGGGGAACGCCCTCTCAAATCAGCGGACCAACTGGCCCGATGACCGTCATCACGGCAACTTTGATTTCCGGCATCTGGACTTCCGGAACCGCCCATTCCATTGAAACCGTGCTCATCACAATGTCTGTGGCTGGTATGTTGTGCGGCCTTTTCCAAATTCTATTCGGACTTCTCAAAATCGGGAAATACATACGATACATTCCTTATCCTGTTTTGTCGGGTTTTATGAGTGGTATCGGCATTATCATTATTTTGCAGCAGATTTATCCGCTGTTCGGAATGAAATCGCCCGTGTTGATTGTTGATATGATTACGCAGTTACCTTCCAAAATCGGCGGATACGACCTGTTTGCCCTGCTATTTGGCTTGGCCACGATTGCCATCATTTATCTTTTCCCATTGATAACGAAAAAAGTGCCTGCCACGCTGGTCGCATTGATAGTCGTCACAGTGGTTTCTGTTTTTGTCAAAGACTTCAATCCGGCATTAACCATCGGCGAAATCCCGTCCGGAATGCCCCTGCCGTTCTTTGCCCAATTTTCTATGAAAGGGCTTGCCTGGGGAAGCATTTTGAAATCTGCCGCCATTCCTGCTTTAACGTTGGCGGGGCTTGGCTCTATCGATACGCTGTTGACGTCCGTAGTGGCCGATAACATTACCAAAACCAAGCACAACAGCAACAAAGAGCTTATCGGTCAGGGCATTGGCAATTTTTTTTCCGGCATATTCTGCGGTATTGGCGGAGCCGGTGCCACAATGAGAACTGTAGTGAACGTTAAGAGCGGTGGTCGCACCCGATTGTCCGGCATCGTCCACGCCCTGTTTTTGTTAGCCATCCTGCTCGGTCTCGGACGCTTTGTGAAATACGTGCCGCTGTCCGTCCTTTCGGGCATTTTGATTACCGTCGGTATCGGCATCATTGACTTCAAGGGGCTGAAAGACCTTCCCAACATTCCGAGAGCCGACGCCGTCGTGCTGCTTACCGTACTTTTCCTTACCGTATTTGTCGATTTGCTCATTGCCGTCGGTATCGGTATGATCATTGCCTGCGTGCTTTTCATGAAACGCGCCGGCGACTTGGTGGAAAGCGGCTATAATGCTGGCGAAATCACCAAGTTTGACAAAGAACTTCCTTGGGATGACGAACAAGGCCTCACCGAGGATATCAAACATCAGATTTACATCCAACGTTTGAACGGACCTATCTTCTTCGGCTCCATCACCCGTTTCCAAGAAGTTATGCACGATGTGCCCGACGATGTCAAAGTCGTCATTATCCGTATGCGTCTGGTAAGTTTCATGGACCAGTCCGGCCTTTATGCGATGGAAACTGCCATCAAGGATTTACAGGAAAAAGGCATTGAAGTTCTTATGACCATCATCCAACCACAGCCGATGTACATGCTCACCAAGATGAATGTCATTCCTGCTATCGTTCCGGAAGAACATACGTTCCCAACATTCGAAGATTGCACACTGTATTTGGAAAAGAAATTCAATTTGATTAGAAATAAAAACTAATTCCTTGAGTTTGGGGCTTTCGAGGATTTCAATGTTAGACTCTGATGGAAGGTGAAATCCCTCACCTTCCGTTACGGGAATTTTGTGTATAATTGCCGCTTTATTTTTTTAAAGAGGAAAATACTCATATTCTAATTTATATTATAATGCAACTTGCTGAAATTGAAGAAGTTCTATTTGATGGCAAACCACTTTGCGTTTCATCGGAGATAAAGAAACGGATAGAGGAAAGTCACCAATTTCTGACAGAATTTGCAAAAGACAAAGTCATATACGGCATCAACACCGGTTTTGGCCC
The DNA here is from genome assembly GCA_045639985.1 of Bacteroidales bacterium. Lineage (GTDB taxonomy): Bacteria > Bacteroidota > Bacteroidia > Bacteroidales > WCHB1-69 > F23-D06. Next base: position 2,103 of record JAZUEE010000117.1, on the reverse strand, counting down.
GATGGCGCAGTATCGTGTGAAAGAAGAGGATGTGAAGACTTTGCAATACAACATCATCCGTAGCCACTCCTGTGGCGCGGGCGAACTATTCCCGGAATTGTATGTGAGAGCCGCTATGCTGGCCCGCTATTTTACTTTCGCGGCTGGAAAATCTGGTGTTGATCCACGTACGCTCGACATTTTGCAGGAGTTTATCAACCATGGTATTTACCCCGTGATTCCGCAACACGGCAGCGTGGGTGCTTCCGGCGACCTCGTGCAGTTAGCTCACATGGCGTTGGCCATCATCGGCGAAGGCGAAGTATTCTATCAGGGCAAGCGCCGCCCGACGGCCGAGGTACTTGGGGAACTCCAGATCAAACCGCTCGTTCCCTCCATGCGCGAAGGCCTGGCCCTCAATAACGGTACGGCTATGATGACGGGCGTCGGCATCGTCAATTTGCATTATGCCAAAATGCTCCTCCAATACGCCATCGTTGCTTCCGTGATGATGAATGAAATCGCCTCCTCTTACGACGATTTCATGTCGCCTGTGCTCAATGACCTCAAAAATCACGAAGGTCAAAGCGCTATCGCAAGACTGATGCTCCAGGTGGCAGATGGTAGCCAATGTATGCGCAAACGCGCCGTGGAAATGTTCCAACCCCATCAGGAACAAGTGTTTGAACATAAAGTTCAACCCTACTATTCCTTGCGCTGTGTTCCACAAGTGCTTGGCCCTATCTATGAAGCATTCAAGTTTACGGAAAAAATCTTATTGGAAGAGTTCAATGCGGTAGATGACAATCCTGTGGTTGATATGGATACGGAAACCGTTTATCACGGCGGTAACTTCCATGGCGATTATGTCAGTTTCGAGATGGATAAACTCAAAATCGCCACCACCAAACTGACGATGCTGATGGAACGACAACTTAACTACTTGTGCCACGACCGCATCAACGGCATCCTGCCTCCGTTCCTGAATTTGGGCACACTTGGATTGACCTACGGTATTCAGGCAATGCAGTTTACGGCATGTTCTACTACAGCCGAATGCCAGACACTGTCCAATTCGATGTACGTCCACAGTATTCCCAACAATAACGACAATCAGGATATTGTCAGTATGGGCACTAATTCCGCCATTCTGGCCAAGCGTGTCGTTGACAACAGTTACCAGGTCATGGCTATTCATTATATCGCCTTGGCTCAAGCCGTTGACTGTTTGGAAATTGCAGATAAATTATCGCCATTTACCCGAGAGATTTACAAAGAGGTTCGCAACATTGTGCCGAAATTTATTGAAGATACGCCGAAAGATGCGGACATCCAACACGTAATCGATTATTTAAGAACAAAGAAAATAAACATCCTATAAGTATGAAATACGCTATAGTAACGGGTGGTTCCAGGGGCATTGGCCGCGCCATTTGTGTGAAATTGGCCGCTATGGGGCATCCTGTAATCATCAACTACCAATCGAACAAAGAAGCAGCCGAGGAAACGAAGCAACTGATTGAGACTGCCGGCGGCAAGGCGGAACTGATGCCTTTTAATGTGACTGATTCCGAAGAAGTGGATGCCGCCATCGAAGGTTGGCAGGCCGCCCATCCGGAGGACTACATCGGTATCCTGGTCAACAATGCGGGCATCCGCAAAGACAACCTGATGGTGTTTATGCAGAACGAAGATTGGCAGAGTGTCATCAATACTACCTTGAATGGCTTTTTCTACACGACGCGCCGTTTGATTAAGGGAATGCTGTCCAAACGCGACGGCCGTATCATCAATATGGCATCGCTGTCTGGATTGAAAGGGCAGGGTGGCCAAACCAACTATTCCGCAGCCAAGGCCGCGCTGATTGGCGCCACCAAAGCGTTGGCTCAGGAAATCGGCTCTCGCAAAATTACCGTCAATGCGGTAGCCCCCGGCTTTATCGCCACAGATATGACCAAGGATTTCAATGAGGCTGACTTCAAGAAGATGATTCCGGCAGGACGCTTCGGCAAGCCAGAAGAAGTTGCCTCCCTGGTGGCATTTCTTGCTTCTGAGCAGGCATCCTATATCAATGGCGAAGTATTACCAGTCAGAGAAGTCGGAGGCCAAGCGGTCTTAGGAAGA
>JAZUEE010000116.1:0-4432 GCA_045639985.1 Bacteroidales bacterium | reverse complement strand
GGTGCGGAAATAGGAGTTCTCAATGTTGTGGATGGAACGATGGAAGACGTTGTCCTCAATGGTTACCATACCGCCACGCTTTGTGCCGAGATGAGAATGATAATCTATTCCGTAAAATAAATCAGGATTACAAGGTCCGTTGGAAACAACTCCGAAAAAACCACCCATAAAACTTTGATAATTAAATGTTTATAATAATTTGACGCCCTTTTTGAAAGGAAGCGCAAAGATATATTTTTTGCCGTAAGATTGCTATTGTTGTAGGATATTTTTTTGCGAGCAGCATCTTCTTAGTGTTGATATTTCATTATGAACATTCTCTACGAAATAAGAAGATTGAACATGCTTTTGAGCGTATAGCATATACAAATAGGGCGGGAAAGGTTATTTCTTCCTCATCTTTACTCTTTTGAGGTTCAGCATATTTACAGGATTTGTTCCCAAGCCAGAGATGTTTGCTCGGGTGAAACGTACCACTTTATCGTAGTAAAGGACAACAACGGGAGCATCCGCCATTAACAGAGAATCCATTTGAATATAGTATTCGGTGCGTTTGTCCTCTTCCGAGCAACGTTGCGATGCCTCGTATAGTTTATCGAAAGCATGGTTTACGTAGTATGTGTAATTTGAACCAATGGGTTGGAGATTTTTGGAATAAAAAAGAGCCATATAGTTTTCGGCATCAGGATAGTCGCAAATCCAGGAACCTCTGAAAAACGGGAGTTGGTAGTTACGCATCATCTGACGCTGTTGTGCGCCTTGTACCACATCCAACTTCAGTTCGATGCCGATGTTGGCCAATTCATGTTGGATGTACTGACAGAGATCGGCGTACGAAGCGGAGACGGAGAGCGATATGGGAGGGAGCCCTTTCCCGTTTGGATAACCCGCTTCTGCCAATAGCTGCAATGCTTTTTGTGGGTTATAGTTATAGCCGCCGGTGCGTTCCGGACAGTAAGACGGCATGCCTTTGGGGACAAAACCGGCCGTGCCCGCGTATCCTACGTTATTGCGCAGATATTTCATCATCTTCTCGCGATCAAATCCGTAATTGATGGCTTGACGTATGCGCTTGTCCAAAATAGGATTGTCTTGGTCGTTTGGCTTCAGCATAAAACCCAAGTATTCTGTATTTAAATAGGGTCCTGTCAATAACTTGATTTGTCCTTCGTATTCAGGATTCAATCGCCCATCTTTGGTGAGTAGCGCGTCCTTATAGCAAGCCTCCACGCCAGACATAAAGTCCAATGTCCCCTTCATAAATTCCATGAAGACAGACTGTTTGTCAATGATAAAGGATACCGCTACGGCGTCCAAATAGGGCAATCGTTGTCCGTTTTCATCTTTTTCAAAATAGTCTGGATTTTTACGGAGAACCAATTTTACGCCTTCCTGCCATAATTGGAATTGAAAAGGTCCTGTGCCAACAGGATGATTTCGAAAATCTTTGCCATAATGCTCCACTACTTCTTTGGGCACAACGGAACAGTATTTCATGGTTAGGATACCGAGGAAAGGAGGAAAAGCTTCCGCTAATTCGATTTGGAATACAGTGTCATTCAATGCTCTAAAAGCGGCATGTCCTTGCTTATCACGTTTGACTTTTTGGAAAATCCATGCGCCGGGCGAGGCGACATCCGGATCTACTATTCGTGAAAAGCTATAGACGAAATCTTGAGCGGTGACATATCTTTTTCCTTTGAAAGGATATGCTTCTGTATGGTGAAAGGTTACATCGTTTCGTAAAATGAAGGTGTATATACGTCCGTCATTGGAAATTGACCAACTTTTGGCGATGGCGGGAACAATGTGTAAGGAGTCGTCCAAATCCACCAATCCGTTATACAGTTGGTTGCAGGGCCATATTACGGCTTGCCCAGACGAATAGGCAGGGTCCAGCGTTTGAATGCCGTTAGACTCATTGTAATGGAAAATCATCTTATCGGAATTATCCGTCTTTTCTTTACAGGATACGAATAAACAAATTGCAATAATGAACAAGAAGAAATGACGAAAAGACATAACGCTATGAGTTGAGTGAAAAGTTTTTTCCCATTCACTAAGAAAGTGACTGGTTGACGCGTTTGGATGATTCAAGGAGTTTGTTGTATTCTGCTGGAGTGATTTCTGCGTTGAAATAATAAACGGGGTTGACACGTTGCCCATTTTTGATAACTTCGTAGTGGAGGTGTGATCCGGTGGACATACCCGTAGAACCCACGTATCCAATTACTTGCCCGCGTCTTACTTTTTGTCCGGGCCGTACCGCCTTTTTGGATAAGTGGGCATATAATGTTTTATAGGAGTAACCGTGGTTGATAACAATCACCAAACCGTAGCCGCCGCCAGGAGATTCGCTGGTAACGGTACCATCGGCTGTCGCATACACGGGGGTGCCTTTTGGTGCGGTAATATCCACACCTGTATGCACGCGTAATCGTTTTAGGATAGGATGGTAACGCCGACCGAAACCAGACGTGATAGAGTACATATTCTTAAGTGGACGGATGGCGGGAATGCAGGTGAGCAACTCGGCCTTGTTGCCGGCAATCTTTTCCAATTCTGATAAAGATTTGGCCTGAGCCGCTAAGCGCACGGTCAGCTTGTCGGCTTTTTTATTGGCCTCTTTGAGAAGCGAGTATGCCTCGGAACGAGAGATACTGTCAAATCTCGGATTGTCCAAAATCAGCGGATATCGTTCTGAGGCGGGCACGGGGTCGGCCTCAAATACGGTGCGGTACACATTGTCGTCGCGGTCTTCTATATCCAATAGTACATCCGACAATTTGTCAATGCGTGAGCTCAAATATTCAACTTCTCCTTTGAGCTCGTTGTTCTCTTTCTCCAAAATTTTCACTTTGGGAGAGTCAACAAAATAGAAAGCCACCCAAACCAAAATCAAAGCCAAAGCGAATCCGCTGGCAAAAACCCATATCACACGCTTGAAGACGTGCTTGAAACCAAGCTTCACCTTCTCGTACGAGAGCGTTTCCGGGTTAAAATGATAAAATGATTTTGGCATTATAAATAATATATGTGTATTCTACTGTTTTTTTACTTGCATCCCAGACAGATTCGGTCACCCACACCATAACTGCTGATGGCTCCGCTATTGCGCTTGATGATGATTTTTAATTGGATGCCGTATTTTTGAGCTATATACCGATAAGTGTCGCCATTTTCCAAAGTGTGGTATTCAACGGGAGATTTTGTACTTTTCATTTCTACGTAAACAACCTCATCTTCAATTGGCTCGGCATCGTCATACACATCATTGTAAAGACGGAGGTTCTTTTCTGAAAGCTGCATGGAGGCAGCCAAGCTCTTATAGGTGTCACCCGCTTTGGCAATGATAAATTTAGTCTTGTTGTTTTCGTATGTCGGGCGGGATGTGTATGGATAGTAGGCAGCTTTAAATGGTACGGAATAGGGATTCAATACAAACACATTTTTCCCTTGAACTTTTTCGGGAGAAGGAATGACCGCTACGATAGTATCGAATTGGGCCGTTTTAGGTTTCTCGGATTTCATAACGACGACATCAATTCCGTTGATGTTCATGGTGTCTGCTTTTGGCTTTTGTTCTGAAGTTTTGGGTTGTGTGGATGTCGTTTGCGCCACCGGTGTTGTTTGTGTTTGGGAAACAGGAGCAGGTGCTGGTTTGGAAACGGCGGTTGGTGTTGCTTCGGAATGAGCTACAGCTTCGGTTACTCGTTGGGGTTGAGGTTTGTTTACAGCATTCAACGCGGTTGTATCACCAAGTTTTTGCGCCACTTTCCGGTCATAGTGCATCAGATAATATTTCTCAATGAGGGAAATCAGCGTGTCTGCATATTTGGGATTTCCAGAATATCCGGCTTCTTTCAGCCCATTGGCCCATGATTTATAATCCGTAATAGGATAATAAAACAATTTCACATAGCGGCTTCGTTGGGAAAGGAAGAGGGAATGGTCTCTATAAGATTCTTGGACGGAGGCGTATTTACGGAAGCAGAAATCGCTGCTATGGTTGTCTGTCTCATAGAAAGTTTCGCCCGTCCATTCGCTGGTGTGGCATAAGATGCCGAAATGATTGTTGGCCTCTTTGGACACACGGTTGGTTCCTACTTTGGATGCGTAGATAGCTTGCGCCAGGGTGATGCTGGCGGGAACTTTATACAGCTCCATTTCCTGCATGGCTAAATCCTTATAGGTGTCGATGTAATCGTAAATTTGGTCTTCTTGGGTGTAACTCTGGGCTTGCAGAAAGTAGCTTCCCAACAACATCATGGAAATAAGGAATATCTTTTTCATAGCTTGATTATTAATGTCTTAATAAAATTTGGTCTCCCGGATGAATGATGGATTTTTCATCCAACATATTATATTTAAGGATATAGTGCAGTTGTACTCCATATCGTTGTGAAATATAGCGAAGTGTTTCGCCGGCTTG
>JAZUEE010000115.1:0-2301 GCA_045639985.1 Bacteroidales bacterium | reverse complement strand
GAACTCGGGGCGGACATGCCCGCGTTCGGCCCCAGCGGCCGCCTCGCCGGTTGGGCCGGCCTCCGCCCGCGCAACGACGAGAGCGCCGGCAAGCTCAAAAGCACCGCCGTCACCAAGGGCAACACGCACCTCAAGCCGATGCTCGTGCAGTGCGCCTGGGGCACGGTCCGCACCAAGGACAGCAAGTTCCAGCGGCAGTTCTGCAGACTCGCCGCACGCAAGTCGCCTAAGAAGGCCGTCGTCGCGGTGGCCCGCAAACTGCTCGTCACCATCTACGCCATACTCCTCAAACGACAGGAGTACCGGCCCGATGTGGCGGACAGGGACTCGGACGACACATTGATCATGCGACGACTACAGTACCACATCGCGCAATGCCAGAAGCTGCAACGCATCGCCCCGAAACCGAATGTCGAAACCAATCCCGAACAGAACACTACTGACGCGAAAAGGCCGGGTATTTTTGTGGCAGACCCCGTTCCTCCGAAACGGGGGGACTCCGTTTGCAAATAGGCCTATAACCACGCCTCCCTTATGAGGCTTCAGCACATAGACAAGAACCGCTTGCCTCTCTGGGCTAAGTTCGTAGAGGAAAAACGCACCCCTAAAGCGCTGCTGATTCTTTGGGGATACATTCTTATTTCATTTATAGAGGAAATGTATAAAAAAAAACGATGCCAAAAGTTGCATTTTTCGCCATGTTTTTGACATAATCATCCACTTTTTCAGCATTTATGCGAGGAAAAGTGTTTGCCACCACCCATTGGGGCACAAAAAAAGCGAGCCATTTAGCTCGCTTTCTTTATGTTTATCAAAGCATTACCGGAAATTTCCGGCAGCGCAGACGATTAGTATTCGTCTTCGTGGAAGAAAAAGTCTTCCTTGGAGGGATAGTCTGGCCAAAGATCCTCAATGGAATCGTAGGTTTCGCCTTCATCATCAATTTCCTGAAGGTTTTCCACAATTTCTTGTGGAGCGCCGGAACGAATGGCATAATCCAACAATTCATCCTTTGTGGCAGGCCACGGAGCATCTTCCAATTTTGTTGCTAATTCTAATGTCCAATACATAATTTAATGGTATTTTAAAGTTTATATGGTGTCCATTTTGGAGGGCGCAAAAGTAACATAAAATTAATACAAATCCCTATTTCAAAATATTTTTATTGTATTGATTTATAGTTTGTTTCTGCAACATTATCCTTTAAATGAAAAAATCTCGCCAAAATAAAGAAATAATCCGACAGCCGATTCAGCATTTTTTGCACGATAAAAAAGCGGTCGTCTTTAATGGCCAACGTGACCACCTCGCGCTCCGCCCGACGACATACCGTGCGACAAATATGCGCATACGCAATCTTCCGACTACCCTGCGGCAGAATGAAATTCTTCAATGGTGGCAGTTCCGCCGACATACGATCTATCTCATTCTCCATTTCCGCAATAAAATCCTCTATCACGGAATCCTTATAATACTGTTCCCATTTGCCCACCGGCGTGGCCAACATGCCGCCAATATGGAAAAGAAAATTCTGTGTTTTGGTCAAAAAAGGAACATGTTCCTCCGAAATCAACAGCCCTAAATAGGCATTTAATTCATCCACCGTGCCGTAGGCCTGTATCCGATAATTGCACTTAAACACTCTTGAACCATCTGATAAAGAAGTAGTTCCGTTATCTCCTGTTTTTGTATATATCTTCATAACATTTTTTTTGGCAAAGATATAAAAAAAGTGTATTTTTGCGGCCTCTAATCAAGAGAAAAAGTCCCCGTAGCTCAGTTGGTAGAGCAATTGACTCTTAATCAATGGGTCCAGGGTTCGAATCCCTGCGGAGACACAAAGAAAATCAAGCACTTACGAGTTTAATTCGTGAGTGCTTTTTTCGTTAACCGAACATATTCCGAACATCAAATCACTCCATTCCATATTTTGCATCATTGTTTCGGATGATTGTTCTTTTCTTTTTGTACTGATTTTCTTCCATTTTTTTTCTTTCCATATCATTGCATTTTTCCTACTTTCATTCCGTTTTCTCCGAAATTTTCAAAAAAAATCGGCGCGGGATTTTTTTTCTCTCGCACCGACTCGGTTTAGAAAGGTGGTCAACGGACTATTCGCCCATCTCCTCTACGTACCTTTCCGGGATCTCTCCGTCCGGAGTTGTCAGAACGTGGAACGCAACAGCGTCCATCAAGTCGTTGTACGCGGTTTCGTTTCGCTCGCAGAACTGGTTGCGGCTCGCATACAGGTTTGAGAGGATGATGTCGCGCACCATCTCCACTTCCCCCTAAGTCGGATCG
>JAZUEE010000114.1:0-4439 GCA_045639985.1 Bacteroidales bacterium | reverse complement strand
AATTCGGCTTCCAGCACATCTTCTGCTATACCAAAAGAAGTCGGGATCGTATAGGTGTACTGTTTTTCCACAAAAGTACCCTCTGTGGTCGTATAAATCGTATCACCCCATTGTCCATTCAACAGATGACGCAGGACATGTTGATGACGATACTGGCCACCTTCAACCTGATTTGGATTAGTGTACATTCCCACTTGAGGGCCTAAGACATTGTCTTGAACAATAGCCACATTCAACATATTTGTAGAGGATATTGACGAAGACGTATAATACAGTTGGATTGTCAGATTCAGTTCGCGGGTTGTATAATCCAACGTACCACGGGCGGCAATATTTACAGGAGAGAATTGCTGCAGAAGGGCATCCGTTTTGGACAAGAATTCAGTACTACTCAAAGCCGTTTTTTCATTACCGGGGAACAAGTGGCGATTCACGGTAGCCACAGGGTAACTTGTCAGTCCTGTTTGTTCGGCCAATGCAGCGCCATACTGAGTCTTGAATTGCGAAGCATACGTTCCGGTATGAATGTTGATAACGGATACGCGACCCGGATTTGTCTCCATGGCCAAAGCTGCCAAACGATGTCCTTCCGGACAAAACTGACAGTTAACACCCGTATATTCCTCAAAAATCACATGTTTATATGATGGGACTTTTGACACGATGGTGTCCGTAATTTGAGCATTAGCCACAAAGCAAGCTAACACAAAGGCGATGACTATAAAACTTTTCTTCATTATCAATGCGATTTTGCAGTTGAATATTCTGACGGATATTATTGTTTCACTACTTTTTGCGTATAAACGCCATTCGGTGTTGTTATTTTGAGCAAATAAATTCCATTGTTGACATCTTCGATATTCATAGCACGGATATCACCCGATTCACACTTCACCATTTGGCCCTGCATATTGAACATTTCAACATGAGAGATACTTTCTTCCGAATCAAAATTCAGCACATTGGAAGCCGGATTCGGGAATACTTTCACCTCACCAGAAGAGAGCACGTGTTCTTCCACACCGACAGGAGACGTCACATTCAAATAGAATCTTGTCATTGCTCCAATTTTACCATTGTTATTGAAAACGAGGTTGCCGTCCGCATCAAACAATTTCACATAACCGGCGCCATATCCGTTGTTCATACCATCACCATATTCATCATATACTTCCAAAATATAGCAGCCAACGGTTTGCGGAGTAAATTCAAATGTATGAGACACACTTGCATTATTAAACGGGCCGCCGCTCAGAATCACATTACCATTAGGGCCAAACAATTTAAATGAATTTTCAGAACCATATTGATCCGTTTTGATATCCAACATCATCCATCCACCGCACGTGTAGGCTAATTTTTGAATAGTGGTATTCAATTCAAACGTGGAAACGGATTCACCATTTGCTTCCGTAATAGAAGCATACACGGTTTGATTGACATTTGTATTTATAGCAAATTCAGGAAGATGAACCGTATCTTGCGTTCCGCTGGCAATATTTCCATGCCAAACATACGTTTGGTATGAGCCACCGCCCACTTTGTATTTTATCTTCATTGTTTGCAGAGCATCCGAACCTTGGTTTTCGACCAGCAGATACGCGCTTGCGAGATTTCCGCAAGAAGTCACTGGACGTTCACTAATGGATTTCAGATTAAGCATCACAGGAGGCATGTTCCAACCTGTAATGGTTGCCTGTGTAGCCGTAAGAATTTCCTTATGGCCTTCTGCTACAAACACGATAAACTTCAAATTTTCCAAAACAGCTTCTACCATATCGCCCGAAACGCCAAAAGATTCAGGAATCTGATACGTGTAATGTTTTTCAACAAAGGAGCCTGCCGTTGTCGTAGTGATGGTGGTACCCCATTGGCCTGTAATAAGATGACGCAACATGTGTTGGTGATTATAGTAGCTTCCTACCATTTGGTCAGGATTATACAAAGAGCCATTAATTTGCGGGCCCAACACGTTATCTTGAAGGATAGCCACATTCAGCATATTGGTAGGAGTGTTGGAAGATGCCGTATAATAAAGTTGAACGGTAAGGTCCAACGTGCGGTCTGAATAATCTAACGTTCCCCATGCTTTAATATTTACCGGAGACGGCTCATTCATAATGATATTGCAAGCCTGTGCAAAACTACCTCTATCCAGCATGGTGGTTGTCGAGCCATCCGAAACGGGGAATGTATGTCTATTAACGACACCAGAAGGCCACCCATGAGAGCCGAATTGGTTAGCGATGGCAGAACCGAACTGCGTTTTATAACGAGAGGCATACGCACCTTCATGGATGTTAATCACAAATACGCGACCCGGGTTGTTATTCGCAATTTGGGCGGCGATACGGTGCCCATCTGGGCAATACTGGCAATTCACACCTGTAAATTCTTCTAAAACTGCATTTTTATTGGCAGGGATTTTAGATACCATAGTATCTGTTTGTGCAACAGCGGCTAATTCAAAAAACAATGCTAACGCACTAATAAATAGACATTTTTTCATACGCGATTATAGTATTAATATTTTATGTATCTAAAAATAAATGAGCCCGCGAAGATACACAAAATTTGATTTTACAGAAACAAAAAAGAGGATGCTTTCGGCATCCTCTTTTCGTATTATCAATTTCAGAAAAGCCAACTATTGTTTAACCACTTTTTGAATCGTTTCAGAAGAAGAGGTTTTTATTTTAACCATATAAATACCTTCTGACAAATCGCTGATAGACAGAGAGCGGATGTCACCAGATTCGGTTTTCACCATCTGTCCTTGCATATTGAACAGTTCCACACCAACAATACTTTCTTCGGATTCGAAATTCAAAACGGTTGATGCAGGATTCGGGAACACGCGGACATCACCTTCTACAAGGATATGTTCTTCAATACCTGTTGGATAGGTAACATCCAAGTTGAAAGAAACCTGGCTTTCAAATTTTCCATCATGGTTAAATACAAGATTGTGGTCGGCATCATACAATTTGATATAACCTGCACCATAGCCATTATTGATACCATCCCCATATTCATCATAAACTTCAATTCTGTAACAGCCAACACTTTGAGGTGTGAATTCAACCTGATAAGTTTTAACCTGATCTGTAAAAGGGCCACCATGCTTAATAACCATACCATTCGGATCAAATATTTTATAGGAAGTTTCAGAACCATACTTGTCGGTTTTGATTTCCAACATCATCCAACCACCACAAGTGTATATTGATTTTTTAATATTAAAAGATTTTTCTGTCGATACGTAATCTTGACCGTTAACACCAATGATAGAAGACTTCACGGTTTGTGTGACATTCGGTTGAACTTCGAAGCCCGGCAATTCAACCATTTCATACCCATTTACAGGAATAGTTGTGTTGAGCATATATGTTTCATAATCGCCGTTAGCCACTTTATATTGCAATTGCAGTTGTTCGATTGGCTCAGTTCCAGCATTACGGACCAACAAGGATACGGAGGCAATATTATCGCAAGTAGCTATATCGTCATCATACATTTTCTCTACAACGGCTTCTATTTCAGGTCTATTAACCGCTGTAATGACGGCTTCCGTACCCGTAAGTATTTCCTGATGGCCTTCTGCAACAAAAACAACGAACACCAAATCTTGCAGCACAGCTTCCACATAGTCACCTGTCACGCCGAATTTTTCTGGAATAGTGTATGTATAAGTCTTTTCAACAAAAGTTCCAGCCGTTGTTGTAGAAATAGTTTCACCCCATTGTCCGGTAATAAAATGACGCAACATGTGTTGATGATTGTAAAGGTCATTCACCATCTGAGTAGGATTAAAATATGCTCCATTTGCCTGAGGTCCTAAAATATTATTTTGTAAAACAGCCACATTTAACATGTTGGTTGAGGCAGCCGATGATGACGTATAGTAAAGTTGAACCGTAAGATTCAATTCACGCGTAGCATAATCCAACGTGCCTCTTGCGGCAATATTCACTGGAGATGTTTGGGCTAATATCTGATTGGAACGTGTTAAAAAAGCGCCTCTATCCAAAGTAGTATGGCCTCCAGAGAAGACATGCCTGTTAACCGTACCTGCCGGATAACCTGTCAAACCAGTTTGGTTTGCCAAGGCACTTCCATAATTCGTATTATAGATTGGAGCATATCCGCCAGTATGTATATTAATGGGAAACACTCTGCCGGGATTAGCAGCAACAATTTGATTAACAATCTTATGTCCATCAGGGCAATAACCACAGTTAATACCCGTGTATTCTTCTAAGACTACATTTTTGTTAGATGGATTTTTAGAGACAATCGTGTCTGTTTGAGCGAAAGCCACAGTGCTGAACATGAGCGCAGCTGCGACAAAGAATAAACATTTTTTCATACGCATTAAATTATTGATTAATACTATGTTTTTCTAAAAAACCAGGGCGCAAACATACAAAAAAACAATC
>JAZUEE010000113.1:0-2518 GCA_045639985.1 Bacteroidales bacterium | reverse complement strand
AGCAAGGCAACGGCACGGAAAGCCTCACGATGGACATTTCGAGCTTTCCTTCGGGGCTTTATTTTGTTGCCGCCATCGGCGAGGACGGAAGCCGAAGCGTGCTGAAGTTGGTGAAAAAATGAATCCATTTAAGGTAAAACTGATCCGCCTCAGCTACATCAGTTTGGCAGCAGCCATGCTGCTGTGCTGGGGCGGTTTCATTGCCGTCAGCTGGTGCATTAAGGACATCTTGTTTTTTGTGGCTTGCGTCTTTGCCCTGCTGTGGTGTGCCGAGATAATCTGGTGCGCCCTCGCCTTTCGCCGTCATGCCCAAGGGCAAGGCGTGGAAGCCTGGGGCTGTCGCGCCATGCTGAGAAAACTGAAATTCAGCTTGTGGCTGTTTGGCGTCAGTCTGGTCTCCTATTTCGTCATCTTCCTCCTCGTGGAATTTGGTGTGTACTGAAAATTTTTGGTGTCCGCTGAAATTTCAGTGGCCTACCAAACTATCTGTTTTTGTCACTTTCTGCTTCCTTATAACAAAAGTGTAACTTATTAAAAATCAATATTTTGCAAAAATATCATTTTTACTTACTTTTGCCTTGATGCAAAAGTAACAAAAAATCAAGGGCAGGACCATCGGCCTCTGCGCGGCCAGCCTAACAGCATGACCTTCAAGAAATATGTCATAAACGCAATTTCGTGAAGGTCAAGCCGTTAGTCTGTCCCTTTGCGGGCGCTGCCCCGCCGTCCTGCCCGTGGCCAACCCGCCCAACCCAGTCGGGTTTTCAACACTTCAACCGAAGTGCATTTTTCTAGGGATTGTGATGATAATGAAATCGTTGAAAAGTAAGCCCCGTTTTTGACAGGACATCGTAATTCGTTGAAATTTTATCGATTACAGGTATTGTCTCCATTTTTAGCGGACAGCAATAAATGGAAATATTTTGCCGGTTTTTCCTGCGGGTGTGAAAAAATATTGTACCTTTGTGGCCAAAATAGGAATGCAACTCCTAATTTGTCCATAATATCTATGATATGTATCAGCGAATATTACAACAACAACTGGTAGAACTGAGTGCGCAATGGAGCGTGATATCCGTCACCGGACCTCGTCAGTCTGGAAAAACAACATTATGCAAGATGGCTTTCCCTGATTACAAATATGTGAATTTAGAGAGAGCCACGACAAGGGAATTAATCCGTCAAGACATAGAGGGCTATTTGTTGAATCATCCTAATGGACTGATTGTTGACGAGGCACAAAACTTACCGGAACTGTTTTCCACACTGCAAGTTGTTGTGGATGAACACAAGGATTATCGATATGTCCTAAGCGCAAGCAGCGATTTCCTTTTGATGCAAAGCATTTCCCAATCTTTGGCAGGACGTGTCGCCGTATTGAGATTGCTGCCTCTCAGCCTTGGAGAGTTGGGCAAGGATGCCGACATCCCTACTGATGAACTGCTGTGGCGCGGATTTTATCCTGCTGTTTGGGGAGACAAAAAGACACCCAATATGGTTTATGACAGCTATGTGGCTACTTATATCCAGCGAGACGTGCGCCAGATTCTGAATATAAAAGACATAAGTTTGTTTCAGCGTTTCTTGACCATTACGGCCTCTCGCGTGGGGAATGTATTTTCAGCATCGTCTCTTGGAGCGGAATTGGGAGTAGATTATAAAACCATTCAGTCATGGATGAGCATTTTGGAGACTTCTTATACGGCCTTTACCCTTCAGCCATTCTACCGCAACATCGGGAAACGACTTACTAAAACGCCCAAGGTGTATTTTTACGATGTGGGCTTGGTGTGCTATTTACTCGGAATAGAGAATGCCAAACAATTGGCCCATCATCCGTTGCGAGGCGCCATATTTGAGAATATGGTGGTTTGTGAGTTTCTCAAGGATTGTTACAACCACGCACGCAAAAACAACTTATCTTTTTATAGGGATAAAAGTCAAGAAATTGATCTTATTCAAGAAGACGCACAAGGAATACGAGCTTATGAAATCAAATCCGCAGAGCGTTTCCATCCTGATTTTAACAAGGCTCTCAAATATTTACAATCTCTGTTGGGGAGCGACTTGACATCTTCACAAGTGGTCTATGCAGGACAAGAGCAATCGCCTTTACCTTACTGCGGATTAGTTAACTATAAGTCTAAATTTTCTGATATTTCAAAAAAATAAATTAAAACAAATATGCGCAAACTATTTTTATCAATCATCGCCCTGACGCTCGGCATTGGCGCGTGGGCACAGGAGACACAATCTGTCGATTACATCGATGCCAATTTCCAACAGCAAACGGTAACAGCTACCGTAATCACGAACTCTGCCAGCATTTTGGATGCCGGCTGGTATGTCGTTCTCGGCAGCGATGTGCAAACAGGAACTCTCGTCTGCAACGGCCCTGTTCATCTTAAGCTTCCCGACGGTGCCAAACCCACGGCAACGGGAGGAGATAGAGAAGCCGGAATCAACGTATCAGGCGAAGGCAACTCGCTAACTATCTACGGTCAAGCCAACCAACGTG
>JAZUEE010000112.1:0-8002 GCA_045639985.1 Bacteroidales bacterium | reverse complement strand
GGTTGGCAAAACCGGCCTTGCGCATATTTTGGATAATACGACCGGGCATAGCGCCAATGTAGGTCTTACGATGTCCGCGAATTTCAGATTCATCGCGAAGGCCGCCCAATGAGACGCGCACGTATTTGCGACCGAGGGCTGCGGCAATGGACTTTCCTAAAGAGGTTTTGCCCACACCCGGAGGGCCTGCCAGGCAGAGTATCGGCGATTTCATGTCGCCTTTCAATTTGAGAACGGCCAGATATTCAATGATGCGTTCTTTCACCTTATCCAACCCGTAGTGGTCTTTATCAAGCACTTTTCGGGCCTTATTCAAATCAAAATTATCTTTGCTGAATTCGTTCCAAGGCAGGTCAACAAGCAATTCCAAATAGTTGAGTTGCACGGAATAATCAGGTGCCATCGGATTGGTACGTTGCAATTTTTCCAATTCTTTGTTGAAAAGGTCTGCCGTTTCCTGATCCCATTTCTTTTTAGCAGCACGCTCTTTCAGCGAGAGATAATCTTTCTCCGTAGGTGAGCCACCCAATTCTTCTTGGATGGTTTTCATCTGTTGGGTTAGGAAATATTCGCGTTGTTGCTTGTCAAGTTCCTGTTTGGACTTATCTTGAATCTGATTCTTCAGTTCAATCATCTGAAGATCGCGATGAAGCAGTTTAAGTACTTGCTTGGCACGCGCAACAATATCGTCCAATTCCAAAATGTGTTGTTTTTCTTCAAGAGAAACAGACAAGTTGGAAGCCAAGAAATTGATTAAGAAAGAATTACTTTCAATATTTTTTAACGCGAAAGAGGCCTCCTTCGGCACATTGGGAGATAATTTAATCATCCTGGTAGCCGTATCACGAATGGAAGCAATCAGCGCTTTAAAGTTTTTATGGTTGACAATAGCGGGATCGAACTCATTGGTTTGGAAAGGTTCGATAGTACAACGATAATAGGGCTCAGTTTGCGTTATTTCTTTCAGCCGAAAACTTTTAAGACCTTGAACGATAATGGTGACGCCGCCGTCGGGCATGGTGATGTACTTAATGATATGTGCCATCGTACCGACCTCGTGAAGGTCGTCTACTGTGGGCTCTTCAACGTCGTTTGTACGTTGCGCAATAACGCCGATAGGTTCACTTGACTTGGAAAATTCTTGCGCCAATTTTATGGATTTGGTACGGCCAACATTGATTGGGATAACCATACCCGGAAAAAGGAGCGTATTTCTCAAAGGAAGAAGGGCAATTTCTTCAGGGACATTAACTTTTCGTAAATTGTCCTCATCGTCTGAACTGAACAAAGGTATAAAGTTGGATTCGTTGTTGATAAAATCTTCGAGCAGCGATAATTCTTTCATAAAGAGAGTGTTAATATAAAAAAAACTGACCTTTTTTGAAAAACAAAAAAGGTCAGCAAAAGTACAAAATATTATGGATTATTTAGATTTGTTTGCGTCAAGATGGCGAGCATACTTGTTACGGAACTTATCAACACGACCAGCGGTGTCAACGAGTTTCATCTTACCTGTAAAGAAAGGGTGAGATGTGTTAGAAATTTCTAATTTTACCAGCGGATATTCATTTCCGTCTTCCCATTGAATCGTGTCTTTTGTACTAACGGTGGATTTTGTCAAGAAAGCGTAATCGTTTGACATATCCTTAAATACAACCGTTCTATACTCTTTTGGATGGATACCTTTTTTCATTTTATTCTTGTTTTTTTGTTGTCTAAAAATTGGAGTGCAAAAATACACTTTTTTTCATATAGTTCAAGTAGTTACAAAATTTTATTTATAAACATCTTCAATAAAAATACAATTATATGAAAATCAATATTTTATAGTATTATCGGCTGAATTGCGTTGGCCACATCATAGTCGCCGATATGGGTGCGGCGCAAAGCGGTCAGGTGTGCACCGCTATGCAATGCTTCGCCAAAATCGCGTGCGATGGCGCGAATATACGTTCCTTTGGAGCACTTAATACGGAAATCTATTTCCGGCAACTCAAACCGTGGCAAAGCGAAATCATAAATGGTAATGTTTTTGGCTGCAAGTTGTACGTCTTCACCTTCGCGTGCCAATTCGTAAGCGCGACGCCCATCCAAGTTGACGGCTGAGAAAAGTGGCGGTCGTTGTTGGATTTCTCCGATAAAGCTTTTCGCCGCCTCTTCCGCCATTTGCGGCGTAATGTGTTCAAAAGGATACTCTTTGTCAACCGGATGTTCCAAATCGTAACTCGGCGTGGTGGCCCCCATTTTGAACGTGCCCGTGTATTCTTTGACTTGTGCTTGAATCGTGTCAATTTGCTTCGTCATCTTTCCAACACAAATGATAAGCAAGCCGGTGGCTAAGGGATCTAACGTGCCTGCATGACCCACTTTCACTTTATGACCGACCTGCTTTTGAACAATGCGCCGTACTTTTCCCACAATATCAAAAGATGTGCAACGGTAAGGCTTATCAAAAAGGAGTAAATCACATTCCGGGTTCACTTCGAACTCTGGCAAAACAAAGGTGGTCTGGTGAACGAGTTTGTTTCTCATTAGGCTCCAAAAATAATAGCGATGAGTCCGACAATAGCGCAATAGACGGCGAACCAGATGAGTTTGCCTTTTTTCACGATGTTGATCATCCATTTGCAGGCAAAACATCCTGTTACGAAAGCGGCAACAAAACCGACAAGCAAGGAGAATGCGGAAATGCCGTTCATAGCCGTGCTGAATCCGACTTCGGCAATATCCAAGATACCTAACAAGGCCTCTCCGATAACGGGAGGGATGACCATCAGAAAAGAAAATTGCGCCAACATTTCTTTTTTATTGCCTAAAAGCAAACCTGTGGCAATCGTCGTTCCTGAGCGGGAAAGGCCGGGCATAACGGCCAGGGCCTGCCCAACGCCGATGATGAGCGCGTGTAGCTTGGATATTTCCTCTCTTTGTCGGGGCTTGGCGAAATAGGAAAACGCCAGCAGCGTGGCGGTCAGAAGCAACATGATACCGACAATAAGAAGACCGGAACCAAAAATCTCTTCCACCTTATCTTTAAAGAAGAAGCCGACAACAGCTACGGGAATCATCGATATAAGAATGTTGATAGCATATTTGGTGCCATCATTAAGTCCCTCATAATTAGTCCAATTCTGCTTGGCAAAGATATCTTTGAAAATCCAGACAATTTCTTTCCACAAAACAACAAGGGTGCTGAGGACGGTTGCCACATGCAACATGACGGTAACGGTCAGATTCTCTTCTCCGCTTAATCCGAAAAGATTGGATAATATAGTAAGATGTCCGCTACTACTTACGGGCAGAAACTCGGTCAAACCTTGAATGATACCGAGCAACAACGACTCTAACCAACTCATAGATTAAGCTTCTTGAGGGGTCTCTTCAGAATCTTTTTTGGTGTGCGGATGCCACATGATGGCGACGACTTCGACAACGAGGCCGACAAACATCAAAATCGGCGCAACAACGGTGCGACGCGCATTAAAAATTTCACCGTCAAACTTGTTGGGATCGGATACGGCACCGCCGCTAAGACAGAAATAGCCCACAACCAACAGGATGAGCCCTACTGCCATCAGGATAAAATTCATTTTACGGAAAAGCGGAGCACGTTTCGCTTGTTGATTGTTATTGTTTTTGTCAATTTTTTTTGTGGTAATTGTTGTTGCCATTTTTATAGGGAATGATTTATAAATAAAGTCTTTCGTCTTTGATTCGAATATATTTGTTGACGGAGAAAATGGATATCAGAACCGTAAACAGGATGCTAAACAAAAGGAGCCCGGCCATAATGATTGCCACATAGAGCATTTTTGAGAAGTCGATAAATTCGGGAATGAACTTGTTGCCAAAGAAAAGCAATACCGCAAGCAGGAGGATGGCAATGATGCCGCCCCAAATACCCTGCAGCAAGCCCTTGGTCACAAAAGGTTTACGGACAAAATGAGGCGTGGCACCCACCAAAAGCATACTTTTGATATTGAAACGTTTAGCATAGATATTCAATCGGATGCAGTTAGCTATCAGCAGCATGGAAATAAGCATGAAAACGGCACAAATGCCAAAGATAATCCATTGTGTTTTATGGAAATTATTGCTAACAGATGTCACAATGATTTCAGGATAATCAACATCCTGAACAATCTCATTCCGTTTTAACTCCTTGGAAATTTTCGTCAAAGAATCGGTATTGGTATAAGCCGGCGCCACATTGATAATTATAGAAGCATTAATCGGATTATCAATAATTTCCGTATAATTACTGCCGACAATCTCAATCGCATTTTGAGTATTTTCCTCGCGTGAAGAAACTCGAGACGCAGAAATGTAGGGTTTCAACTTTATTTGTTGTTCCAGCGCAATAATGTCCGCTTCTTTAACATCCGAATAGAAAAGGACTTCCATTTCTATTTTCTGGGACAGATTTTTAATGTATTCCGTGGAAAAGAAGGCGAAAATCCCCAATATTCCGATAAACAACATGGTGAGAGCTATGCTGAAGATAGAGCCAAAAGCAGAAAGGCGAAGCCGTGCCCGAGTGATTCTATCTATTGTATCCGGATATTTAACCATTATGAATGAATTTTGAAAGGCGGCAAAAATACAAAAAAATCAAAACTTTTATGTATGTTTGCGCCCCCTTTATCAATATGAATTTGTTCAAACGCCTAATAAGCTATCTTACTAATTACAAGCTATCTATCGCATTAACTTTAGCAGCCAATTTGCTTTATGCGATATGTTCTGTTTTTACACTCAGCTTAATTGTACCTTTTTTATCTGTCTTGTTTGAACAGGTTCAGCAGGTGACCGTTCGTCCCGCCTTTGCCCTATCCACAAAATTTGTAATCGACACATTCTATTACTACATGGGCTTGGTCATTCTTCGTTTTGGCAAACTTTCCGCGTTAATTTATATTGCCGGCGTCATGGTTGTGCTTTCTTTTTTGTCCAACTTTTTCAGGTATGCCGGTCAATATCTTTTAGCACCCATACGTTCCGGCATCATGAAAGACCTGCGGAACGACATCTATCATCGCCTCATGATTATTCCCCTGTCATTCTGTTCCGAACAACGAAAGGGGGACATCATCAGCCGAATGGGCGCGGATGTACAGGAAGTGGAATGGACAGTGTTTTCCGCTTTGCAGTCCCTTTGTCGGGATCCCTTCATGATTATCGTCTTTTTAATAGCCCTATTTTCCATCAGCGCCAAATTGACGGCGGTGGCATTAATATTTCTCCCATTAATCGGAATCCTTTTAGCCAATATCGGCAAACGTATCAAACACTATTCGTTGAAATCCCAGCAATTGCTTGGGCAAATGAGCTCCTTGTTTGAAGAGACTATCGGCGGATTACGCGTCATCAAGGGATACGGAGCGATTGAGCACACATACGACAAATTTGAGCAACAAAACTTCCAATTTTATCGCGCCAACAAAAGAGTATTTCGAATCAATGAATTGGGAGCACCACTCATTGAATTTCTTTGTGTGTTGGCCATGCTCCTGATAACTATCGTGGGATTAGTGCTTGTTCCCTCTCTATCGTTAGGGAAAGGAACGCTCTTCATGTTGTTTTTTGTTGTATTTGCCCGAATCATTGTCCCTGCAAAATCTCTTGTCTCAACTTACTATACGATGCAAAAAGGCATGACGGCCGCCGCCCGCGTTTATGAAATCATTGATGCGGAAGAAAAAATTGTGGAATGCGAACAACCCAAATCCATCTCCAACTTGGAAAACAGCATCGAATATCGGGACGTATCCTTCTCCTATAAAGACACCGAATCGGCCGAGGACTGTGACATTCTCCATCATCTTAACTTCACTATTCCCAAAGGTAAAACCATCGCCATCGTAGGGCCATCAGGAAGTGGGAAATCCACTTTAGTGGACTTGCTCCCAAGATTTTACGATATATCATTCGGACAAATTCTGATTGACGGGGTACCCAACAACCAATATAAAATTTCCGACCTCCGCGCACTTTTCGGGATGGTCAGCCAGGATGTGATTCTTTTTAATGACACTGTCTATAACAATATAGTATTCGGATTGCCCAACGTAACCGAAGACCAAGTTTATGCAGCAGCCAAGACAGCACAGGCACACCAGTTCATCTTAGACATGGAAGAGGGCTACCAGACCGTCATTGGAGATCGCGGGATGCGGCTGTCTGGCGGTCAACGCCAACGTTTGAGCATTGCACGAACCCTATTACGCAATCCGGAAGTCCTCATTTTAGATGAAGCCACTTCTGCCTTAGACAACGAATCGGAGCACCTGTTTCAAGAAGCACTCCTTCCATATATCAAAGGGCACACGGCCATCATTATCGCACACCGACTGAGCACCATCCGCTTTGCAGATACCATCCTTTTTGTGCGAAACGGACGGATTGTCGAAATGGGCAGTCATGATGAACTGATGGCGAAAGAAGGCGAATACTATCATTTCCATACCCTTCAGCAATAACTTTTATACACAAATCAGTGTTTGAAAAAAGCCATTCTTATTCTTGACATCTTGGATGTGAAAGGGTATTTTTGCGCGTTTTAATATTTAATGTATTATGTATAATGTCGCTGTGATTGCCGGCGGAGATTCCGGCGAATATGAAATATCCCTCAAAACAGCTGATAACATCCTACATCAGCTTGACAGTAAACAATTTAACTCTTATCTCATCCACTTCAAAGGAGCCGATTGGAGTTACACGGATAAAGAAGGAAACAAATACGCCATTGACAAGAATAATTTTACGCTTTCCATAAACGGTGAAACCATCCGATTTGACGTTGCCTTTATCGCCATCCACGGCACCCCTGGTGAAAATGGAAAATTGCAAAGTTATTTTGAAATGATCAAACAACCCTATACGGGATGCAACAGTTTCAGTTCCGCTTTGACATTCAACAAATATTTCTGCAACCAAGCCGTAGCAAACATCGGATTGCCGATTTCACCATCGTTGCATTTTTATGACACGGAAGAAATAGATTATGAAAAAATTGAATCTGTGTGTGGATATCCCTGTTTTGTCAAGTCTTGTAATTCTGGTTCCAGTGTCGGTGTTACCAAAGTACATGGAAGAGAAAAACTGACCGGTGCTTTTGCTGAAGCTTTCAAATATGACAACCAGTTGATGGTTGAAAAATTCGTACGCGGCAGGGAACTGACCTGCGGTGTGACATCAGTATATGGAGATATTCGCGTACTCGCCGTCACCGAAGTAGTAGCCACTAACGAGTTTTACGATTACGATGCAAAATACACGGCCGTCGGCCACAAGTTGCTGACACCCGCGGCTATTTCGGCAGAAAACGAACAGATAGTACGGAAATACGCCCAAAAGATTTTCAAACAACTCGACTGCCGCGGCGTTGTCCGTGTTGACTTCATCCTCTCTGAAGATGACGGCATCCCTTATTTCTTGGAAGTAAATACTATACCGGGACAAACCGCGTTAAGCATTGTTCCTGAACAAGTGAAATTCAACCATTTGGATATTGAAGAATTTTATACCAAAATGGTAATGGAAGCTTTAAAAAAATAAAAGAAAACCGCATGAAATTAAAAGCATATCTATTCATTTGTCTAATGCTCCCATGCATGCTATTTGCCCAATATTCTGAAAAAGACATCTATGCCTATATTGAGCAGTATAAGGATGTAGCCATGCGTAAAATGGTGGAATATAAGATTCCTGCCAGCATCACCATCGCACAAGGAATTTTTGAAAGTGCCTGTGGCAAAAGCCATCTCGCCATTGATGGCAACAACCATTTCGGCATCAAGTGCCACAACGATTGGACGGGTGACACCATATTGATTGATGACGATGAATTACAGGAATGTTTTCGTAAATACGCTTCCGTTGACGAATCCTATACCGACCATTCCCTGTTTCTAACACAACGCAAGCGTTACGCCAATCTTTTCGAACTGAACATTTTGGATTATGTTGCTTGGGCTAAAACGCTCAAACAGGACGGATACGC
>JAZUEE010000111.1:0-10356 GCA_045639985.1 Bacteroidales bacterium | reverse complement strand
TTTGGTTTCCAAGGTGGATGATTTGTATAACTTGACGTATGACAAATTGTTTGGCTTGGAAAAAGTCATGGACGATGAAAATGGCAAAAGCCGCACGTTAAGTTTCAAAGAGAAGACTGTGCAGAATATTCTGAATGCTTTACAACAATCCAAGAATGTTCCGTTTGAGCGGGTGTTATACGCCATCGGCATACGTTTCGTGGGGGAGGTTACGGCCAAGAAACTGGCTCGCCGCTTTCGTCATATCGAAGCCCTGTCGTCTGCCTCCAAGGAGGAACTGATGGAGGTGGAAGATGTGGGTGAACGCGTAGCGGACAGCATTCTCGATTTTTTCAATAACACGGACAATCTGCAAATGGTGATGGATTTGCGAGCTGCCGGACTCCAATTCGAAGTGGGGGAGGAACAAAAACCACAATCACAAATGTTGGCCGGACAAAGCATTGTTGTCAGTGGAGTCTTCTCTATTCCGAGAGACCAGATGAAGGAAATCATCGAACAGAACGGTGGCAAAAATGTGTCCTCCATATCCAAAAACACTTCTTTTGTTTTGGCTGGAGAGAAAATGGGACCTGAAAAACGCAAAAAAGCAGAATCCCTGGGTGTGCCGATTATCAGTGAAGAAGAGTTTTGGAAAAATGTGATAATGCGGTAATGAGATAATGTGATAATGCGATAATGTGGTAATGAGATAATGCGGTAATGTGGTAATGCGGTAATGTGGTAATGTAGTAATGTAGTTAGATAGATATGCGATTACCTGCTCATTATACTTGAAACTTGAAACCTGAAACTTGGAACCTGAAACCTGAAACTTGAAACCTGATATGTCTCTTTGATTTTCTCGCATCAACTGTCCCCTGTTAAAAAAAACATTTCGGGTGTGAAAACATATCAAAAAAATAGTATCTTTG
This sequence comes from Bacteroidales bacterium, assembly GCA_045639985.1. Taxonomy (GTDB): domain Bacteria; phylum Bacteroidota; class Bacteroidia; order Bacteroidales; family WCHB1-69; genus F23-D06. The sequence goes on along the minus strand of JAZUEE010000111.1, from coordinate 9,442 downwards.
CACGCTTTTAGAAGTGGAATGAAAGATTGAAGCCAAAGGAGGCGGATGTCTATTGTAACTAATTGATTTCACGGACTGTATTGAAATATGTTGATGGGAAGAAGGTGTGGATTTCTTATAGTTATGAATGATAGAATAGTTGCATTTTTCTTCCAAAAGTGCGCTATTTTTTTTATGCGAAAATTCTAATAATTAAATAACAAACAAAATTTGTAGGGATGAAAAAGATTAAAATCACACAAGTAAAAAGCGCGGTTGACAGATCCATCCGCCAAAAAAGATCTTTAGAAGCATTGGGCTTGCGCAAAATGCACCAAACTGTAGAACATGAAGCCACACCGCAAATCCTCGGTATCGTGGATTCCGTTAAACATTTGGTATCAGTAGAAGAATTATAACGAGATTAAATAACATTTGAAATTTAGTACAAGAATGAATTTAAACAACTTAAAACCAGCAGCAAACGCAACGCATAGCGAAAGAAGAATAGGTAGAGGTCAAGGTTCCGGTAAAGGTGGCACTTCTACACGTGGTAACAAGGGTGCTCAGGCTCGTTCCGGTTACAGCCGCAAAATCGGTTTCGAAGGTGGTCAAATGCCTATTTATCGTATTCTTCCGAAGAGAGGTTTCAAAAACATCAATCGTGTTGACTATAATGCCATCAATGTAAGTACTTTGCAAAGATTGGCTGAAAAGAACATTACGGACATCAATCTTGAAGTTCTCGTTGCTAACGGTTTGGCTAAGAAGAATGATCGTATTGCTATTCTTGCCAAAGGTGAACTCACTGCAAAGGTGAATGTGACCGCACATAAGTTTTCTGCAAAAGCTAAAGAAGCTATTGAAAAGGTCGGCGGTGCTGCAAACCTCGTCAATGCTCCTGCTGAAACTTCCGCAGAATAATTTTTAATTAAACAAGTCTACAAATGAAAAAATTTATAGAAACCATTAAGAACATCTTCAGGATTGAGGATCTGAGAAAAAGAATTCTCTATACTCTCTTCATCATCCTGATTTACCGTTTTGGCGCGCATGTGGTACTCCCCGGTATCAACCCCGGCGGCCTTTCCGCATTCTCCAGTGCTGCACAAAAGGGGCTTCTCGGTATGCTTGACCTGTTCTCTGGTGGCGCATTCTCCAATGCTTCCATCTTTGCACTGGGTATTATGCCGTACATCTCCGCATCTATCGTTGTCCAATTGCTTACATTGGCAGTGCCTTACTTCCAACGTCTGCAAAAAGAAGGCGAAAGCGGACGTAAGAAAATTAATCAAATTACCCGTTATCTTACGGTTATCGTCTTGGCTATTCAGGCACCTGCCTATATCGCCAATCTCGTAAACCAATTCCCGGCAGCTGTTGCTCCTTCTATGCTTGAACACCATATTTTGGGCTTTACAGCTTTCGGATTCACAGCTTTCATTCTTCTGATTTCTGCAACCCTCTTTATTATGTGGTTGGGTGAAAGAATTACAGACAATGGTATCGGTAACGGTATTTCTATGATTATCATGATTGGTATTATCGCTCGTTTCCCGTATGCTATCAAAGCTGAATTTGTAGCTCGTATTAGCGAAATGAACGGTGGCCCTATCGTTTTCATTATCGAACTCGTTCTGATGATGATCATCATCGGTCTCTGTATTCTCCTTGTTCAAGGTACTCGTCGTCTCCCTGTTCAATATGCTAAACGCGTTGTTGGCAACAAACAATATGGCGGTGTTCGTAACTATCTTCCTCTAAAGGTCAATGCAGCTGGCGTTATGCCTATCATCTTTGCTCAAGCTATTATGTTTATTCCTTTGACATTCGTTAATATTACTACGGAATCAACTTCTGGTTTTTGGAGCAGCTTTATTGATTATAACAGATTCGGCTACAATGCTGTGTTCTTTATTTTGATTATCCTCTTTACTTATTTCTATACGGCTATCACTATCAATCCTCAACAAATTGCCGAAGACCTTAAAAAGAATGGAGGCTTCATTCCTGGTACAAAACCGGGTAAGCAAACTGCTGAATTGATTGATAATATCATGTCTCGTATCACTTTGCCGGGTTCAATTTTCCTCGGTATCGTGGCTGTACTTCCCGCTATCGTGCGTATGTTTGGTGTGAACCAACAATTTGCACAGTTCTTCGGTGGTACATCTCTTCTGATTATGGTCGGTGTGGTTTTGGATACCCTCCAGCAGATTGAAAGCCACCTTTTGATGAGACATTATGATGGTCTTACCAAATCAGGTAGAATTAAAGGCCGCATGGGCGGTGTTTACGGAGGTTAATAGTAATAATTGACATGTTCCGCAGAATTAAATATAAAAGCGAAGCAGACTTTGAGAAGCTGAGAGAGAGTGCCCGCGTTGTCGCTGTCACTCTTGCAGAAGTGGCAAAGTGTATAAAGCCAGGGGTTCCATTGCTCTATCTCGATCAAATCGGTGAGCAGTGCATCCGTGACCACCATGCTGTGCCTTCCTTTAAGGGTTATGAAGGCTACCCAGCTTCTCTCTGTCTTTCCGTTAACGATGTTGTGGTGCATGGTATCCCCAAACAAGGTGATTATCTTCAAGATGGTGATATCATTTCCGTAGATTGCGGTGCCCTGCTTAACGGCTTTCATGGTGATTTCGCTTATACTTTTGCAGTGGGTGATGTTTCTGAAGAAAAACGCCTTTTGATGGAACGCACGAAGGAGTCCCTTCTGAAAGCTATTGAAGTGGCTGTTTCCGGTAATACGGTAGGAGATATCGGCTATACTGTGGAAAGTTTTGTGGAGCAGTTCAATTATGGTGTTGTACGCGAGCTTTGCGGACACGGAATCGGTAAGGATATGCACGAAAGACCCGATGTTATGAATTTCGGTCGTCCCCATACAGGTGACAAACTTCAGCCGGGAATGTGTATTTGTATCGAACCTATGATAACCCAAGGATCACGTAAAATCTTTATGGAAAAAGATGGGTGGACGATCCGCACTCAGGATCATAAACCTGCAGCACATTACGAACACCAGTTGATTATTACTGAAAAAGGTACGGAGGTGATTTCATCCTATAAACTTTTGGGTGAAGTATTAGGAACGACAGAACTTTATTAAAATCATATAAATATGCCAAAACAATCCTCATTTGATTTAGACGGAATCGTGACAGAAGCTTTAGGAAATGGACTTTATAGAGTTCAGTTGGAAAGCGGTCATGAAATCATTGCTCATTTGTCTGGAAAAATGCGTCTGCATTATATTAAGATTTTGCCAGGCGACAAAGTCCAGGTGGCCATGTCTCCGTATGACCTCACTAAAGGAAGAATTACCTTCAGATATAAAGCATAAGTACATAATTTTGAATAATAAGTATAAATTAATAAACAAACAAAACAATGAAAGTAAGAGCATCAGTAAAAAAAAGATCAGAAGACTGTATCGTGGTAAAACGCCACGGAGTGGTTTATGTGATTAACAAGAAGAATCCGAAAATGAAACAACGTCAAGGATAAAAATAATTATTAACTAAATAAAATCATAAAGTAATATGGCAAGAATTGCAGGTATTGATTTACCTAAAAACAAACATGGCGAAATCGGTTTGACTTACATCTACGGAATCGGAAGAAGTACAGCTCAAAAGATTCTTACAAAAGCCGGTATTAGCTGGGACAAGAAGGTAAATGAATGGAATGACGATGAATTGGCAGTAATCCGTGGATTGGTTAACGAGATGAAGGTAGAAGGACCGCTCAGATCCGAAGTACAAATGAACATCAAACGATTAATGGATATCGGCTGTTATAGAGGCATCCGTCACCGTTTGGGTTTACCCGTGCGCGGTCAAAGTACCAAGAACAACGCACGTACTCGTAAGGGACGTAAGAAAACGGTTGCTAACAAGAAGAAAGCAACTAAGTAGTTATTAATCATTCTATGATAGAGAAAACATATAATTATGGCAAAAAATACTAAAACATCCAAAAAGAAAGTTGTCAGAATTGATGCTTCCGGTAAAGCGTTCATTTATGCCTCTTTTAATAATGTTATTGTTTCCCTTACCAATAACGACGGTCAGGTGATTTCCTGGTCTTCTGCCGGTAAGATGGGCTACAGAGGTTCTAAGAAAAACACTCCGTATGCTGCTCAAATGGTGGCTCAGGATTGTGCAAAGGTTGCTTACGACCTCGGTTTGCGCAAAGTAAAGGTTTATGTTAAAGGTCCCGGCCAAGGCCGTGAATCTGCTATTCGTTCTATTAACACGACAGGTATCATCGTTGAAGAAATCACGGATGTAACTCCACTTCCTCACAATGGCTGCCGTCCTCCTAAACATAGAAGAGTATAAGTTGAATGTAATATTGTTTTATTAAAAGAAAATATAAAATTATGGCAAGATATACAGGACCTAAAACTAAAATCGCAAGAAAATTCAGGGAACCTATCTTCGGACCTGATAAGACTCTTGAAAGAAAAAACTATGCTCCAGGTCAGCATGGTCAGAATAGAAGACGTTCCAAACTTTCTGAATATGGTATGCAGCTTCAAGAAAAACAAAAAGCAAAATACACATACGGAATGCTTGAACGTCAGTTTAGAAAGATTTTCCAACTGGCAGCCCGCAAGAAAGGCGTCACTGGTCAGAATTTGATGCAACTTATCGAATCCCGTCTTGACAATGTGGTATTCCGCTTGGGCATCGCTCCTTCTCGTGCTGCTGCTCGTCAACTTGTTAGCCATCGTCACATTTCTGTTAATGGACAAATTTGTAATGTTCCTTCCCGTTTGCTCGTTCCTGGCGATACCGTTGAAGTTCGTGAACGTTCTCAGGCAATGGAAATTATTACAAATTCCTTGAGTGGCAAGGCAATGAATCACGCTTGGTTGGAATGGGATGGTAATCTTATGGTTGGTAAATTTATGAACTATCCGCAAAGAGAAGAAATCCCTGAGACAATCAATGAACAGGCAATCGTTGAATTGTATTCTAAGTAGTGATCGGTAATCTGTGACCTGTGATATGTGTTCTTGTAATACCTCACAGCTCACAGTTCACAGCTCACAGTTCACACATGATCATTAACAGTTAAATCAAAGAATATGGCAATTTTAACATTTCAAAAACCCGATAAGGTCATAATGAATGAGGCCGACGATTTCCACGGCTTGTTCGAATTTCGTCCTTTGCAGCAGGGCTACGGCATAACTATTGGTAATGCCCTTAGACGTGTTTTGCTCTCTTCATTGGAAGGATATGCAATCACTTCTTTGAAAATTGAAGGCGTTGCACAGGAATTCTCTTCTATTCCCGGCGTCATGGAAGATGTTATCGACATCGTCCTTAATCTTAAACAGGTACGTTTCAAGAATAAAATTGAGAATTACAATTCTGAAAAAGCTACGATCGTTATTACCGGACAAGAACAATTCACTGCCGGTGATATGAACCGTTACCTCAATTTCTTCCAAGTCCTCAATACAGAACAACTTATTTGCCGCATGGAACCCACTGTCCGTTTGGAAATGGAAATCACCATCGACAAAGGCCGTGGTTATGTGCCCGTTGAGGATAATAGAACCCTCCATGAAGGTATCAATGTCATCGCAATCGATTCTATCCACACTCCTATTAAGAATGTGAAATACTATATCGAACCCTATCGTGTCGAACAAAAAACCGACTTTGAAAAACTTTTGCTCGAAATCGATACAGATGGCTCTATTCATCCGAAAGAAGCTTTGAAAGAGGCTGCTAAAATCCTTATTCAACATTTTGCTCTCTTCTCTGATGACAAAATCACCTTGGAAACTCCTGAACAACCCGCTGCAACTGAAAACATTGATGAAGACTCTATGCTGATTCGCCAAGTTCTTAAGTCTAAACTTATTGACATGGACCTCTCTGTTAGAGCTCTCAACTGCTTGAAATCTGCAGAATTGGAAACTCTCGGTGACCTTGTGGCTATCCATAAGAGTGACCTCTTGAAATTCCGTAACTTTGGTAAAAAATCACTCGCTGAATTGGAAGATTTAGTGAAATCCAAAGGTCTGGAATTTGGTATGAATATTTCGAAGTATAATTTAGATAACGAATAATAACAATGAGACACGCTAAAAGAATTAATCATTTAGGAAGAACGGATGCCCATAGAAAGGCAATGATGTCCAATATGGCAACGTCCCTGATTATGCATAAAAGAATTTCCACTACTTTGGCTAAAGCTAAGGAATTGAGAAAATATGTGGAACCTATCGTGACCCGTAGTAAGAATGATACTACTCATTCCAGACGTATGGTTTTCTCCCAGCTCCAAAACAAATATGCTGTGACCGAGCTTTTCAGAGAAATCGCTCCGAAGATCGCTACTCGTCCTGGTGGTTATACTCGTATCCTTAAAACTGGTTTCCGTAAGGGTGATAACGCTGAAATGTGCATTATCGAATTTGTTGACTACAACGAAACATATTCTGTAGAATCTGGCAAAAAGAAAACTACAAGAACAAGACGTAGTAGCAAGAAAACTGCTGTCGCTGTTGAAGAACCCGTTGCTGAAGTTACTGAAGCTCCTGCAACCGAAGCTCCTGCCGCAGAATAGTTTTTACATTTTGAATTGATTAAAGCGAGGAAATCTTTGGTTTTCTCGCTTTCTTTTTATGCCGGCGAAAGACTTTGTGGTATGATAGATTTATTGTATTTTCGCCGGCGGTTTTCAATTAAGTATTATATCTTAAAATCCTTTATTATGAAAAAATCGAGAAAAACTATTCTTTTTTGTTTATTGGCATGCCTTGTAACCGTAGTTGTTTCCTGTCATAAACCAGATCCTGCTGATCCTGTTGATCCCGTAGCGCCTGTTTCTATTGTGGGACAATGGAAATTGTACAATGCGTCTCAGCTTGTTACCTACCCGGATGGTACCACCCAAGATGTGGATATGATGAATATCTATGGACAGAATTTTCGCCTGATATTTGAGGAAAATGGCACGTTGGTTACTATTAACGAATATGAAAGTGCTGAAATGCAGTGGACGTTGAATGGCGACACTTTAGGATTTATTCAATCTCCCGGCTTGGATCCGGTTATGTATCTTGTGAATAAACTTGTTTCTGATACTTTAGTTATTGAACATGGCACAGGAACTAACAATGTTACTTTGATGGAATTTTATCGAGGAGAATCTGAGGACTTCTAAATAATATTAAACGATTATAGCCCTAAAATGGCGTCTGCTTCAATATCCAATTCTTTACTGATGGCACGCGCCATTTTTAATGTGGGCTCACATCTTCCATGCAAATAATCGTTTACGCGCGAAGTCGATACTGACAATCGTTCTGCCAAATCCTTTTGTGTTAAATGCTTTTCCTTCATCTTCTCTTTCATGATGATAGATAATGGAACGGATTTGACTGGATAATTCTTTTCCTCGTATTCAATGACTATGTCGGACATGAGTTTCAACTCTACGGCTTTAGAATTATAGGTAGGAGTGTCTTCATGTACTTCTGGCAGCAGCTCTTCTATGCGTTGCAAGGCCATATCGTAAAGGTCTTTGTTAATGTTTGTATTCATAATGGTGTTTTTATATGTTTGAAGCATCAATGTTGTTGTATTCTTCGTGTGTACCCACAAAGCGAATATGGATATATCCGTGGGTGAACTGCACTACGGCAATTAAACGATAGTCGTTGCCTTTGATGTTGAAAACGTAATGTTGGTTTCCCACATAATCGGCACTCCCGAAATCGTCTTTCATTTCGGGAAAGTTCTTCCAATTTTTCTTGAGCGTTTTCTTGTACCATCGCTCTAAAGCGTAGTGTGCGTCAGGGTGTTTGGTGTAGAACTCAACTATTTTTCTGTGAGATACGACTCTCATTGCGTAATTTTTTTCGCCCGCAAAATTACACTTTATTTTGTGATTCAGAACTATTTCTATTAATATTTTTGATATTCGGTATTTTTAACTATTGATTGTTAAAAATATGCTGGTCTTTGTAATATTTGTCGTTGTATTTGTTGAACGGACTTGTTCTCAAAGTGTATTCTATTCAATGTTGTTAATTATTGATATTATTTGATAAAAAAAAACGGCTGACGAAAATCAGCCGTTTTTTTTTATCAATAGTGCATGTTATTTTACAGGAACGTTTTTGAGTACTTCGGTGAGAAAATCAAAGAATTTGCCAACGCTTTCAATGTTGACTCTTTCAACAGGAGAATGCGGATGTTCGATGGTCGGGCCGAAGGAAACCATATCCCAGTCGGGATAGCAGGCACCGAAAAGACCGCATTCGAGACCAGCGTGGATAGCCATAATCTTCGGCTCAGTCTTGAATTTCTTTAGATAAACTTCTTTGCAGGTGTTCATAATCGGGGATTCCATATTGGGTTTCCAGCCAGGATAAGCGCCTGTGAGTTCGAGGCCGCATTCTGCGAGTTCTGCAATGGCTTTCATTCTGTCGCCGAGTGCTTCTTTTGCGCTGTCAACTGAGCTGCGGAGCAGACATTTGGCGCTCATTACGCCGTTTTCAGCTTTAAAGTTTGCCACGTTGTTGGATGTCTCCACGAGGTTGTCCATAGAGTCGCTCATACGGAGCACGCCGTTAGGAATGGCGAAAATCATACCGAGGAATTGTCTGACGGCTTTTTCGCGGATTACTTTGGCTGGTGTGTCAACAGCTTTCACGCTGACGGAAAGATTTTTTTCCGTGGCAGAAAATTCGGCTTTGACCATAGCTTCGAATTTCTTGGTGAAGTTTTTGAATGCGGTAGCTTTCTTAGCCGGAACTGCGAGGATGGCTGTGGCTTCGCGTGGGATGGCGTTTCGCAAGCCACCACCGTCGATGGAGGCGATGCAGGCATCAAAGTCGTTGATGGCCTTGGTTAGGAAGCGGACGGCAATCTTGTTGGCGTTGGCACGTCCCAAGTTGATGTCCATACCGGAATGACCGCCGTGAAGACCGGCCACGTTGACTTGGAAACCCTTCATGTCTTCAGGAGTGGCCACGGTTGTGTATTTGCGTTCGAAGTTGGCATCCAAACCGCCGGCACAACCTACGTAGAGTTCGCCTTCTGTTTCAGAGTCAAGGTTGATGAGTATTTTGCCTTTTACAAAGCCCTTCTTCAAACCGAATGCGCCAGTCATACCGGTCTCTTCGTCAACGGTGACGAGGATTTCTAACGGACCGTGTTTTACGCCCTTGGTGGTAACGCAAGCCATAGCGGCGCAAACGCCAACACCGTTGTCAGCGCCTAATGTCGTCTTGTTGGCGCGTACCCAACCGTTGTCGATAATCGGTTCGATAGGATCTTTTAGGAAATCATGTTTCTTGTCGTTGTCGGCTTGCGGAACCATATCAATGTGGCCTTGCAAGATAACAGGAGTTCTGTCTTCCATACCTTTGGTTGCAGGAATGGTGAACAGCAAGTTGCCGGTTTTGTCTTGTTCAACTTGG
>JAZUEE010000110.1:0-13520 GCA_045639985.1 Bacteroidales bacterium | reverse complement strand
GTCGTGGATACCATAGAGGCGTTCTACCGCAAAGTCATTGAGGAGCATCTTCCGAAAATCCTTGACACCATCAACATCTCGAAGATTGTGAGCGACCGCATCAATGAGATGGACGTGGCCGAAACGGAGAAGCTGATACTGCAAGTGATGAACAAGGAGCTGAAAACCATTGTGTGGTTGGGCGCAGGGTTGGGATTGATTATGGGAAGTTTGAATTGTTTGATATTTTGATTGTTTTTGGGAAATATAAAATTGAAAGTAACACGCCGATTCCTTTAGATTTTGGTTTAAGGGACTTCACAAGGTTAAGAGGAACGGCGCGGAATGGTAGAAAATAGAAGTCCCCGAATAATAGCGAATAAAAAAAACAGAACAATGAAAAGATGTCCCAAATGCGGTTCAGGTGCTGAACTGATTAACGGAGTGGAATACTACGCTGCTCAAACGGGTGCTTTTGCAGTAGGTCTTGGCATCGGTTTCGCGGCTTCAATATTTGTGAAAAATCATGGTGCTCATGTGGGCAATGAAGTGCGAGAAAACCTCACGAAAAACACTAAAAAAAAATATAAATGTACGAATCCAAAGTGCAATCATGTTTGGACTGATTAATGTGGGAAGGGGAAACTGGTTATGAGTCAATACGATGGTTTTCACGGCTTCATGTTATCAGTGGTGAATTTGGTTGAAAGGGAACAAGACTAATAAACAGAATATTCACTTTTTAACTAGTCTCAGACATTAATACAAAATGATAGATATATGTTATATCTAAGTTTTTCTGATTTCATGACAGATGTTATAAAACATGCCGAACCGTCGATTGGTTCTATGAAATCTTTGCAAATGAAATTGACGGCTATTGTTTATGGACTGATTGAGAAAGGATGGAGCGTTTTCTCCACAACGGCAACTCTTCTGAAACTGGGAGCAATAGCTTTTGTCGCAGCATTGGCAGCTTTTCTTATCAGTGGAGTCGGTATTATTGTTGTAGCTGTTTTAGCCTTTGTCGGTTATGGAGCATACGAGGGGATGAAATACCTATATGATAATAAATGGTATCCTCTTGCTATTCTAAAAGTTGGCAATAAGGTAAAGCCAGAGTTCGAAGCATCAAAATATGATGATTATGCAATGTCGCGCCTTTTGGAAAAGGCGACAGAAATGTTAATCAATGAATGCAAATGAAAAAAATAAGTGTAATTACGGGTTATATCATAATTCAATGAAAGGTATAGTATGAAAGCATACAATGAAAAAGAATTGGCCAAAGCCATCATGACAGGTGTTTCCAGAATTGAATTGGATGGGTCATTGGTTAGCGGCGTATCCAAGATACTTTACCCATCGGAAGTGGCTTGGAGTGCGGTTTTGGCCGCATTAGTGGCATCTTCTTTCTTTTGGGCTGGGACTTCGATCGTGGTAGGTCTCGCTATTGGATTGCCGGCAGTGTTAGCAGTATGCGGTGGAGTTGGCGGTGTCGTTTTTGTGACGCTTGGAGCCAAAGGTACGCTTTGCGCCTATCGTCTTCTTATCGTTGCCAAAGACATTGAAGTGCTAAAAAAGCTTCGGTCATACGAACTGAAGGACAATGTGATTAGGAAGAATGATTGAAGGAATATGATTTTGAAATCATATTCCTGATAATAAAAAACATTGAAAAGAATTTATAACAAAACTTTCGTATTAATAATCGAAACATAATGTCCTATATGAATCAAAAAAGATTTTAGAAATATAAAAATTGAAAGTAACACGCCGATTCCTTAAGATTTTGGTTTAAGGGACTTCACAATGTTTAGAGGAACGGCGCGGAATGGTAGAAAATAGAAGTCCCAGAAAAAAAATTTTTTATTATGGAAATACTTAATGTTATTTTGTCTTTCGTTTCTATTGTTGTTGCTATCGTTGTTGCAATCGTTTTGGCCAAACAATCAAAATCAATTGCTTCTTTAAGTAATTCGACAATTCAAAACATCAAAACGGACATTCATGAACTTTTGCAAGTTTTTGATAATCTCCAATTTAAAAGAATGTTAAGAGAAAATGGTTTTAAAAATATAAATATTGATTACGAATTGAATCTCGTAGAAAAATTCAAAAGTAGTCCTACTTCAAAACTTGTAGTAGATCAATTAGACCGCAGGGATACTAATAAAAAGGATGGATATTGGTTGTTGTTTTCACTATCCTTAATTTCAGAAAATCCTAAAAGTTGTGAATTTATAAAGAAAGCCACTGACATTTTATTATCAATAGAAGAATCCGATTTAAAAGAAATGGAAAAAGAGGCGAAAAGATTAGATGATAATTTTGTTGAGTGGTTTAAAAATAAAACATCTTATAATTTGTCTATTCGTGAGATTTCAGACGAAACAGTTAATTCACAAAAAGGTAGCAAGGAATTAATTGAAAAGTTTTTCATCTGGTTGTGCGATGTGAAAAACGTAAAAGACCCAGACGTAGAATTGTTTTATGCAGTTTTCAAGGATGATGTGGATTTGGTAGAAGAAGCACTTGCAAAAGGAGCCGATAAAACCGTTACGGATATGATGTTGATCAAAAGATATCAAGCAGAATACAATGAATTTATAAACACAAATAAATAACATAGCAATGAAAGAATTAATTGAAAAGTTTTTCATCTGGTTGTGCGAGGAAAAGCATATTGTAGATCCAGATGTAGAGTTGTTTTACGCAGTTTTCAAGGATGACGTTGAATTAGTAAAGAAAGCACTTGCAAAAGGAGCCGATAAAACCGTTACAGATAGGATGTTGATTAGAAAATACCAAACAGAGTACAACGAATTTATTAGCCTGTTAAACCAATAACGGAAGATAATAAATAACCAAATCTAACACGTAGCAACAACCTTATGCAATTTTGACAAATTTAATTTTCGGACAAGATGGTTCAAGGAGATTTGCTGTCTTGTCCGGAAATTGAAAAGGAATAAAATCAAGTGGTTTAAGGTATGGAATTAGAAAAACGATTTGAAAAGGAATTAGATCCACGGAAGGTGGTTTATACTCCGCCGGTACAGAAGACGTATAAGACCACGTCGGATTTCAGCTCCATTAAGGAACTTTTTAGTAAGCTTAGGAAACAAAGCGATGAAGCTATATACGATGCTCTTTCCGCCTTGGATAATAAGAGTTTGCAGTTTATCGAAGACCAGTGTGGCTTTATTCTAAGATCTTTTTTCTTGAAGGATAAGGTTTCTGCAACGATTGAAAAAATCATTAAGGAACGAAAGGAAGAAGAAGATAAATTGAATGCGGAAAACCAACTTATTTCCAGTTGGATTCATGCGATGAATCAAGTGCCGGGCTATGTTTTCCCCGACGCCAGGTCTGATAGACTGCGGTTAGCCACCCAATTCAAAACCCAAGTTGAGTCTATTAACTCAATAACAGCAGTATCCCAATTTCAACGGAACATTATGGGGTATTATAATGCCATACCTTCAGACACACTGGATCTTATTGTGCAATTGCTTCCGCCTCCCGACCCTCCTTCCGGCTCTTCATCTGGTGATGTTGCGGATGCAGACATTCTTAGATACTATGTCCTTAAATCTTCCAAATCCCATAAGGCTGGAGATTTCTTGATGCTCGGCGTTGAGAAAATATTGAAAAGGATGCTTAATGTAAGCCTTTTGCCTCTTCCTTCGGTAACCACAATATTATTGCTTTGTGACTGGTGCGATATGCTATACTATTTGACGGAAAGTCATTACGGAAAATCTCTTTCAAGAAAAAAGATTGTAAATATTGCGATTTCCATCTTGGCCGTGTTAATGCAGCTGCTGAATAGAGAAACTCCTTTGAGTTTTGTAAAATATGCTTATTCTGGTGCAGTTCAGATTAAAGACATTCTTTCTGATATTCCGACGGATGTCAAGAAATGGTTGAAAACGGCTCTTGGAATGGTAAATGTCAATGATACGGTTTTGGATTTGGCTTTGGGTAACAAAATCGTCACTTTCAACAATCATCTTGGCTATTTTGCAGGAATAGATAATTTGTCAATGAATAAGGCGCTTGATATGTTATATACTTTCAGAGTAGGAGACGCATTCGTAAAATATGCTACGAAAGAACAGGGCTTGGAAATTGATTCTTTGTCTGATTATTGGGAAAAATATGGGCCTCTTCCTGAAGATGGAGAACAAGTGGAGGCATTGCTTGATTTATTTAGAAATGACAAAAAGACTTATGATGAACGTGTCCAAGCAATCTATAGCAAGTATCGGCAAGCTGTGGCGGATAACGCTTCGTATGAAGGTGTCTTGGGCTATTGCGGAAAAATCTATGAGGAGATGTCTCAATTGAACATGCACTATCTTCCTCTTACTTGTCAAACAACTCCGTTATTCGAGATTCTGCCCAAAACGGATCACGATTTGATATATATGATAGCTGGCTGGGCAAAAAACAACAGCAGAAATGAAAAGCTGACAGGTCTTTCACAAGCAAAAGTGTCTGATGATATATTCCATTCCATAACCGAATGGGTTAACAATAAATAACAAGACTATGATTGAAATACTTATTCAACTAATAAATGACGGCAAACAGTATCTGTATGATTTTATCAGGCGACTCGTCAATTATAAAACGGTAATTGGGTCTTCCGTGGAATTGAACCAGGAAGAAACAACGTTGATCACACAAGAAATATCCGCAAAGAATGGAAAATCAAAAGATTACGCATTTTGTATATTGGCTTTTAAAAACGATGACACTTGGGATCTGTTATTGTTGAACAAAAAATACAAATTATCGCAAATTCTTTCAATCACTACTGAAGAACTATCATTTTTGAATAGGCTTGACAAAAACGAAACGTACTTTTTTGAATTTAAATAATCGAATATTCCCGCGTACACCACATATTCTTGTGATAAATCAATAATTTATGTCCAACATCAACAACCAGATTCAACAGATAATTGACAAACGCAAGCATACGCGTTTGCCGCAGATAGATAAGGAGATTGCCTTCTTAAAGGAAGTGAAGTCTAAGATTTTAAATCTTGATTCGGTGATTAATACGGTCGCTCATCAAATGAGTACCCGGCAGGGACCGTACTACACAATGCTCCAGGCAGATCCGAGTATGGAATCCCGCTTTATGTCGGTCTCAACTTCGGAGACAAAACGCCTAATTGACGAACAGCTTCACACCTTGGAGAACCTCAAAAAGCGTTTCTCCCGCGATGCCGTGCAGATTGCCTTCATCGGTTATGAGCGTCAGGGGAAAAGTTGCTTCCTTCAGTCTATTTCGGGTCTCAGCAACAAAGTGATTCCCGCGTACAGCGGCACGAGCTGCACGGGAGCGGTTTCCGTGATTCACAATGTAGATAAGGAACTTGAAGTGCACATCGAATTCTATAATCTGGATTCCTTCCTCAAAATCGTACGCGAGAAGTTGCATAATTTCTTTCCAAGCAAACATTTTGTGGTCAACAATCTCAACGATTTGAGAGGTGTTGATTTGTCTGGTTTCTCCAGCGATGATCCGGAGCTTTCTTTAGAGTTCAACAAGTTCAAAGATGCTTTTATTGAGCATATATCTGTCTATGAGACATTAATCGGTCACGAAAAAATGGTCACATCGGATGAGAATCAGATTATTCAACATGTTTCACAATACGAGGAGTTTGATGCCATTCCGAAAGGTGAAAATCAAGATACATTCATCCAGAAGAAGAAACAGGATGCCAACGGCCAAGAGGTGGTTGTCTGGCAGAAGAATTACTATAAGTATATTGCGGTAAAATCTGTCAATATCTATACTCGTTTCGTTGATCCGCGTATCGGTTCTTCAAAGATTGTTCTGGTTGACACGATAGGTATGGGAGATGCTTCCAATGCGGAACGTATTGAAGACGAGATGTTCCGTGTACTCCGTGAAGACTGTGATGCGGCTGTTGACGTTTTCAAGCCGCAGGCAAATGGTGATTCTTTTAATAAGCAGCAGATTGAGGTACTAAAAAAGATAGGACGCAGACTTTCCGATTGCGAGCCAAACCGATGGATTTACTATGTGCTCAATCGTGTAGAAAGAGGAAAGGGGTATAATGTTGAGGTCATTCCTGCCATTATGGAGCAGGTGAATACCAGTTTCAAAACTATGAAGGCGACACCCGTCGCGGATGTACTGAATATTAATGCTGTCAACACCGAGGAAGTCAATCAACGGCTTATCAGTCCGCTCCTTGACCTCATCACCAACAATCTTGACGACATCGATTCAAACCTTGTTTCGGAAGCCAATAAATCCAATGAGCTGCTATATCAAGAATATAAGCTATTGGCTGATTCTGTAGCAAAAGTAGTGTCAAGCAGTATGAAACAAGGTTCAAGTGAACTGAAGAAATTCCATGAACTCTACACATCGGATTTAACCTATTCAAATGAGCTGAAGATTCTTGACAACAAATATTTCCAAGATAAGGACAAACCATGTACGGCCGTAAAAGACAAAATTGAAGAAGTTATCGTACAACTAACGAAGCTGATAGACAAGCCTGATACTATTTTGGAAGATGTTGTCAAAGGAGAGAAGTCAACGAATCAAATATTGGAAAAGTATTGCAAGATTTTCAGGAATCGCATTTATGCCTCCTTCTATGATATCAGTATAGATGTGCTGTTGCCGTTGCAGAATCAGGTAAAGGATGCTCTTATCCACATCCTATTTGAAAATGCACGTTTGGGAAGAATCCCTCTCCAGCGTTATGCTATTGAAGACGGACCTTCACAAGAATGGCTCAGCACATTCATCAATGAAAAGGTTGACAAAGAAGTCTTTCCTCAAATTCACTACATGCTTAATTTCATCCTTGATTATGAAATCAGTATTGAAGGACTGATGGAATACAATGTGGCACGCTGTCTCAAAACTTTGGACAAAAACAGTGCGGCTTTCAAACCAATGGCTCCACTACAGGGAATTTCCGATGTCCAACAGGCAAAAAAGATTTGGAGTGAGATTGTCAGCCGTACCTCAACGATACAGATTGAAATGCGCAAATGGCGTGATGATTTCTCTCTTATCCCAAGTCATTCCTTTTATGCCCGTGTGAGCATGTTCCGAGACTTGATAGTGGACGACACGGATACGAACATCAGTGAAGAACTTTACAATTTTTACAGTGACAACCGAATGTCAATCTGGCGCGACGAATTTGTGGGAATGATGAAGGAAGCGGAAGCGTTTGGAAATTGGAATGAGGAAAGTAAGGCCATCACGGATCTTTGTCTGAAGAATGCATTCCATATTAAAATAGATTAAATCATGAGCATATTCGATAAAATCAAGGATGCTGTGGCAAAGACAGTAGATGACGTAAATAAAACGGTCATAAACAAACTGGACAGCGCGACTCCGACGCTTAGCGTATGTATGATGGGCCCGCGTTCGGTAGGCAAAACAACCGTTTTAACGTCTATTTTCTATGAAGGTCAGTCCCAAATTTGCGAAGGGTCACGCCTCTATTTAAACGCATTGGACAACAATACGGCCAAGCTCACGGACTATCACACAATGCTCGTAGATGCAGTTGCCAAGAAGGATGCGGCAAATCTTCCTGCCTCCAACGTAATGTCGAAGTTTTTGTTCGGACTGGGGATTGCCGGCCGAATTCCTTCCGTGAAGATATCGATACAGGATTTTCCGGGAGAGTATCTGACCTCGTCCATTCAGGCGGATAGAGATGAGGTATATAACTTTATGTCCGGGGCAACCGTCATACTTATTGCTATTGACACACCCTATCTTATGGAAGAGAATGGGAATTACAACAACGAGAAGAACAAGGTTGATATAGTCACACACTACCTGAGAGACAATTCTTCAGCCGTTAGGAACAAACTTGTTTTGTTTGTCCCGCTGAAGTGCGAACGTTATATGCACGAAGGCCGCATTGAAGAAGTTTCACAGAAGACCATATCGGCCTATTCCGAACTCATTTCATTCTTTAAAGAGAATAACATCGCAAGTTTTGTCACCCCAATCATCACCCTTGGCGGTATGGAATTTGACAAAATGGTCGATGTCCCTTTGAGTATCAGTGAAGTAAGCAAGATAGCGAACTATCGTTCTTGGGAAAAGCGTCCTGAATACAGGCCTCTGTTTTGTCCTCAACCATTATATTATCTGCTAACCTACGTAGCTAATTATTATGATTGGCAACAGAAACAAAAAAAAGGTTTTTTTGATAGTATTTTATCATCTATATGCTCTTTTCTCAAGAAAGACGAGGATTTTCAATTGGAGGTGAGGAAACTTGCTCATTATATTCTTTATGATAAGAACGGGTTTATGTCAGTAACAAAAAACAGCATTTTGAATCTAAATTAAAAAGATATACAATTATGTCAGAGCCATTAAAAGTATTAATGATGGGAGGTCGTCGTTGTGGTAAGACCTCTGCATTGGCAAGCTTGTTTGAGCAAATGATAAATGGTGATGTTAAAAACTACTTCACCGTATCGGATAGGACAAAGCTTGAGACAAAGGGATTTGAGACTCAGGACTCGCTTGGAGACAAGACGTTGGAATTGCAGAATATGCTTGAGACCCATAAAGGAGACAGTGGTATTTTCCTTGTTGACAAGGGGCCGACGAGCAATTATTGGCTTTATAACCTCCACCTTCAGATCCCCGGAAAGAGTCGTGAAATGGACATTGAGTTCCGCGATTCGGCGGGTGAATTTTTTGAGTCATCCAGCATACATGCAGCAGAGACGAGTGATTATATCAAGAATTGCGATGTCTTTGTTATTGTTATAGATACTCCCTATTTGATGGGACCGATAGATGAAACGACAAAAGACGTATGTCCTGAATCCATCAATCTTGGAGTCAACCGTGTGATGGATATCCAGAATTTCCTTACACACATTAATGACAATGAGGGGAAGGATGCCAAAATGGTTGTCTTTGTCCCGTTAAAGTGCGAAAAATGGGTGAAAGAGAAACGCATCAACGAGGTGACAAAACGTGTCAAAGAGGTTTATGGCACGTGCATCAAAAATCTTATGGCGTACTCCAAAATGAATGTTTGCATTATTCCGATGGAGACCTCCGGTAATATTCTTTTCTCGGAACTTCGCAAAGCGTATATCTATAATGATATTGAAGGGCCTGTTCGCTGTTGTAAAATTGATGATGGGATTATCCGCTTGGAAAATGGTGAGAATGAACCTTTGATGGAAGGAGATGTTATCAAGGATGATCCGGAGTCGATTATTGCAGGCACGAATCTTATGCGTCCGTACTCCTGGTATCAAATCAACCCGGAAAACGGCAGCTTTTCGCCTCGTAATTGTGAGCAGTTGCCATTGCATATTATCAGATTTATGCTCGCAAAGCTTTATGATGCGGAAACCCGCAAGACAGGTGGCCTCATAGGATGGTTTACAGATCTTATCCGAAAAATCAGACAGTTCTTTGGTTCAATGGATCCCAAAGAATTACAGGAGGTTATCGGAAAGATGCAGCGGAACAGTATCATCAAGGATTCTGGCTATGGAATAGAAACACTTAAAAAGTTCTGATCATGTTGCGCTATTATACCTATTATTCCATTGGAGGTTATAAAGACCTATATCTTGGTTCAAATGAAGATAATGCCGAATCAACGTATTATCTCCCTTTACTTTCCGTTCTTGAGGGAAATGCGAACAATGACGCCGATGCTAAGAAAGAACTTGAATCATTGAAAGATTTGCCCCCTATTTTTCAACTTAGCGACAAGAATAAATTCGATCTGCCATCAGGGGCTTCTTCCCTTTTTTCCCATGCAGGATATAAATTGCTATATAAGCACGTGGAAGGGAACACGCATGCGCTTGCATTACGGGATATCACCTGCGAGACGACGGATGAATTGGGCCGAAAAATCCCATTCCTTATGGTTATAATTGGTGATACGGCGGAAGATCTTAAAAAACTCGATGTCATCACGACATACATTGCTTCTTATCTGAAAGATTCAGAAACCGCTATAGCATCATTCATCGGTTATGACAAGGACAAGAACGGATTGCGATTCAAACTTGCCGATTTCAATTCTTGGATCGAACGCATTTTGTCAGACAACAAGTCGTCAAAAATTGTCACTGCAGATGGCATTATTTGCGTAAATGGAGCCGCCGGCAAAGTTGCGCTCCTTATCCTTCCGAATGGCACCAATCCCTCTTACGCTGTAACAGAACAAAATATTTTATCAAAAGAAATTAATATGGTAGAAATGGATAAAGTAATATGCAAGAATGATACTGAACAAATCATAAATCAACTTGAAAAGCTTTCCAAAGAACTTGAACAGACAAAATTATCCAATGAACGAATGAGAAAAATTGCAATAGCAGCAGCTGTGTGTGGTTTTATTCTTGGTGCATTGATTTTTTAGTTTGCTGAAAATAGAAATACAGTTATGGCTGATTCTCTCAAAGTGCTAATGATGGGTGGTCCCCGTTCTGGCAAGACTTCTGCCCTCGCCGGATTGGTTGACACTATGATTAATGGTGAAGTCAAAAATTTGATTTCCGTAAAAGATATTACCCAGGGAGACTCCGTAAAGCAAAAGTTGGCTCAAAAGGTTGAAAACCTCAAACTGACACTGATCACTTCTGTCAACAAGACAATAATCGTTGATGATACAAAGACTAATTCCTATCAGCATTATATCATAGAGTTTGCCATTCCAGGCACGGGCGATAAAATGGATATCGTATTCACCGATGCCAACGGTGAGTTTTTTGAATCAGGACGTGAACATGAGTCTGAGATCAGTCAGATGATTCAGGAATATGATGTTTTTATTGTTGCCATTGACACGCCCGGCCTAATGGAGGCCGTCAATTCGGAAAACACCTTAATGAATGAGGCCATCAACAAAGCCATTAACAATGTCAATGACATTCATAATTTCATCACCTATCTTGATGACAAAGAAGGTGCTGATGCCAAGATGGTTGTCTTTGTCCCGCTGAAATGCGAGAAGTGGGCTCACGAGGGGAAACTCGAATCCGTATCGGAGCGCGTCCTGCAAGTTTACGAGACACCGATTAAGGCTTTAGAGCAAATGAAGAATGTTGAAATTGACATTTTGCCTATCCAAACAGTGGGGAATATTGTATTCTCCGAGCACTTGAAATCTTTTCTGTGCTTGTCGGAAGGAGACACCCCAAAAAGATGCAGTATTTTCAATGATAAGACAATTGTTCGCTTTGCCAATGGCTATGAAAGAATGATCAACTCGGAATCAGACAAATTCGTCCTTGATCCTCAAGCTCCTGTGAAAGAAGGTTCTACGATACTTCGCCCCAACAGTTGGTTTAAGGTTGTTAAAAAGGATTATGAACCTCACAATTGCGAACAATTGGCCTACTATATTCTTCAGTTTGTATTGTCCAAGTATCTTTTCATCAAAGAAGTGGAACAGAAAAAAAAGGAAGAGGAACAGAAAAAACGATCTTTGGTCAGGTTGGTTATCGCAGTGGTTATCGCATGTTTCAACTGGCCTTTTGCCCTAATTTATTATGTTGCCCATAAAGCATTGGCATACCTCGGTTCCATATCTTATGAGGATCTTCATGAGGTTATTCATAGCATAAAAGAGAAAAAACTCATCAAAACCAGCGGTGAGGGTATTCGTCAAATAAAAAAAACATTATTATCCGTATGATAAGATATTACGCATATTATAATCACGGAGGCTATAAGGATCTGTACCTTGGCAATAGCGAAGATTCCGAACCATCTCGTTATTATCTGCCTTTGTTGCCGGTATATGAAGAAGACGAAAGTATGGCTGACAAGGTGGCGGAATGGAAGAAGCTGCCGAGTATCATAAATCTTTCTACAGAAACTTGCGAATATAATTATCCGACTCAAGCAAGAGTTATGATATCTCATGCCGGATATAAGTTGCAGTATCGCCTTATGGAAGGTAAAGGAGTGTTCGCATTAAGAGATATCGGCGGAAAAAAAGATCTGTATGGCAGAAATTGCCCGTTTGTACTGATGATGGTTGCTGATACGGATGAAGATAAAAAGCGTTTGGAAAAGGTTTGTTTCTATGTGTGGAAAAATATTGGTAAATCAGAGTCTTTATTCAGCAGTCTGTTTGTGAACGACTTCGAAATGAATGGTCTTCGATTTGATATTGAAAAACTGAATGAGCAAATCACGGACATAGTGGCATCTGCTGAAGATACGTTGGAAGAAAACACATACAACAGACCTGTGCCCTTTTTTGTCCTACCCGACGATATAAGATTTGTTTCGGCATTTGAAGAACAGCAAATCACAAAGAATGACGTTGCAGTCGCTTATAATTTAGGTATATCATCAAAACGAAAAATATTCAGATACTCTCCACCTGAAGCGCAAAATGGGACAAAGGATGTTTCTTCGGTTGAGCATTCTTCACAAAAAAATTCAGCGAAAGAGAATAATTCTTCCACAGAGAATCATTCATTTCGGAAAGCATTGGGATTTGCTACGACAAACGATTTTAATGCACTCTATCAATCACATCAACAATTGTTGAAGCGGGTTGAACTATTGGAAAAGAAAATTCAAGAATTGGAAAAACAAAAATAGTTAACAGATATGTCACAGAAATTATTAAATCTCCAAGCGTCATCATACGAACACCCGTTTGACCGCGAAGCACTCAAAAAAGTAAACGCGATTCCTATGTTGCCGAAAGCAATGAACTTCATTCTTAATTGGACATACATAAAATGGAATATTGTGAGTATGTGCGGTAGCAATTTCCATGTCACCCATAGTGCATGTAACGAGCTGTACACGTTAGCCCGCGAGACATGGGAAACGCTCGAACTTGAGCATATCCCGGATCTTTATATGCAGCAGGATTATTTTATCAATGCCTACACTACCGGGCACAAGCAAGACGCCTATATTGTTCTTTCTACTGGAGCGGTTGACAAACTTAACGACCATGAATTGCAATTCGTCATTGGCCATGAAAGCGGCCATATCAAGTCGAATCACGTACTTTACCATATTCTTTGTACTTATGCGACCCAAATACTCAGCGAAATTGGAGTGGTTGGCAAATTGGCATTGCCCATTCAGGCCACGTTGGATTTCTGGAACCGCATGTCCGAGTTCACGGCTGACCGTGCCGGACTTCTGGCCTGCCAAGATCTTGATGCCGCATTGTCTGCTATTATGAAGATGTCAGGACTTCCTGAAAAATATTATGACAGGGCATCTGTTCAGGGATTTATGGAACAGGCACGTGAGTTCGAGGAAAAGTACGGTGGAACAACAGACAAGATTATTAAAACATTGGAAATTTTTGATGAAAGCCATCCTTGGACAATTATCCGCGCAGCCGAACTTATCCGCTGGGTGGAAACAGGACAATACCAATCCATTCTTAATAATACAAGAGGAATAAAATGCCAAGGATGTGGCAATGAAATTGAGCCGAACATCACTCGCTGCCCTATTTGTGGAACAAAAAAAC
>JAZUEE010000109.1:0-4477 GCA_045639985.1 Bacteroidales bacterium | reverse complement strand
CTCAACGTAATTCACACGGATGTAGAAATCATATCCCACACTGAAGATTTCTGCGAAAACAACAGCGCCACCTTGGAAGTAGTAACCGCCATGACGGACTACGTATGGAGCACAGGGGAAAATTCCTCCAGCATTGAAGTGACCACACCAGGCGTATATACCGTAACCGCATCCGAAGAACATTGCACAGCCATTTCGCAATTTGTGGTAGAAACCTGCGATTTCCAGTTGCTCCTGCCCAACGCCATTACGCCATCCAATCACGACGGCCTCAACGATGAGTTTTTCATAGCCGAGCGCTACCTTCCCCAAATTGGAGACGAACATTTCGAAATTGTCATCCTAAACAGATGGGGAGAAGTTGTCTTTGCCTCAAAAGACAAACACTTCCGTTGGAATGGTGAATTTAGAGGAGTGTTATACAACAACGTAATCTATAATTACGTCATCCACTACGCCAACGCAACAGGTAAGGAATTGATGTTGAAAGGCAGCATTACGGTTCTATAAAAAACAGCAAAGACTTTAACGACCGCACAAGTGTTTGAAATCGCAATAGGAACAGCGAGCGGTATCTGCCGTTTGCTCAAAACTCTTTTCAGGATTAATAATATCGGAAAGCAATTCCACTAAAGCGGCTTCCAATTCATCGAGGTACTCTTTTTCAAAAAACGGTGTTGGATTATCCAACGCACGTTTGTTCCGTTCTTTGGCCAACAAAGCCCAATGCAGATAATCATTACCCATATTAGCATCGGGGATACTGATAATGGCGCATTGAACCGGCAGTGTGCCTCTATGTTCTTTTACAATTTCATTATCCGAGTATTTGCAAAGCAACGCATAAAACAGCAGTTGTAGAAACTTTTCATATTTCGGATCAGAAAAGACCTCCGGGAAGTCCGTCATGGCCAGATGAAGCGTATCGTCCTGCACGCGTCCGGTCTTATAGTCAATAACGGCCAAATGTCCGTCCTGTTTTTGCAAGCGGTCGATGAAACCGCGCAAGGAAAGGAGGTGACCATCGACGGGCAACTGGCAGGAAAGTTCCAATTCATTGCCCAAGACCGTCACACCATTCAGCTCCGTTTTGGCCTCTTCCAAATAGTGTTTAACATCATTGGTCACCATGCAGAGAGCCAAATAGACACGCCCGTGCGCAAGGTCTTTTTCCTGCAAATGCAACGTTTCCTGCAACTTTGGATCCGTCAGCACCAATTGGCGAATATTCTCTTCCAGATGTGCCAAATAATCATCTATCCGGGTGTTGAAATCAGGGTAAGCGCCCCCACTGACATCAAAAACCTGTTCAAACACAGCGTGCACCACCGTACCAATCACATTGCTTTCAATTTGTTCCTGAAATGTCGTTGGCGCTTGCAGATGACAAACATGTTTCAAATAGAACTGCAACGGGCAGTTGATATACGTTTTCAACGCTGAAGCAGAATACTTATATATATATAATACATTTAATATGTCATCTGTCTTCTTTACGGAAATGCTATCAGGAAGCGTCGGATGATACGTGTAAGCCACTGTAGGATACTCAAACGTAATATTGGACAGATTTCTTTCGCGCACTTCGAATTCGAGTTGGGTAATGAAGCGACTTTTCTCCATCAAGCTACCGACACAATTATTATCATACAGCAGGACAACATTTTCGGCTCGTTGCAGCAGACGGAAGAAATGATAAGCGTAAACCTGATCCTTGTACAGATAGTTTTCCAAGGTTTCATCATGATACTTGAAATCAAACGGAAGCAGGGAGTTGAATCCAATTCCTGCTGGCAGCACGCCCTCATTAACGGAAAGCATGATCACGTTTTTGAAATCTAAGGTGCGAGTTTCCAACAAGCCCATAATTTGAAGTCCGCGGGAAGCATCACCCTTCATCGGCAAAGTCAAGCCGCTCATTTGCTGACGGATGGCATATTTAAGGATAGACAATGTTACGGGCATACGCATTTCGGACAAAGCAGCCAACTGGTTTTGCACCGTTTCCAAATTATCAACGAGCAGCTGCAACAAGGCCGCATCCTTATCATTCGTCATAGATTGCGCACGCATTTTATCCATTATCAAATGGATATAGGACAAAATAGAGGGCAATAACGTGGCCGTTTCCGAGCAGTTGTCCGGCAGCGGAACATCCTTCAAATCTCCCATTTCGTATATTGACCGTTTCTCCGACTCCACGCGTTCCAGCAGCTGACGATACGTATTCACATCATCAAACAGATAATTTTTAATCAACGGGCAGAGCAGAAGCGCCACCACATCGCGACGATGTACGCGAAAGCCCTTACCTTGATAGCCAAACGCGGTTTGGTACATATCCAACAATGTCTGCAACAAAGTATAAGCCGGCGTAGCTGCAAAAGGATAGCCCATCGTAACATTGGCCTCCTCCATGTTATAAGCCGACAGCAGGGGAACCAACAGGTTCTCATCCGCCAAAACCAATGCCGTACCATCCAAATTGCCTTGTTTTTCCTTAATCTTATCCAAACATTGAATCGCATAATAGATTTGATTCATCTCTTTGGAAGTACCCACAATCTGAATATTTTTCGGTTCAGATTCATACGAATTCTCCTTAAAAAGAATATCCTCCTGATTTAAAGAAAGCGTATGGCAAATTTTATGTAGGAAATGGGCCGTTGTAAATCGCTCATTTTTTTCAAAATCGCAATAAAACGGGTCAATATCAAAAAAGAAGAGGGTGTCAAAATGTTCTTTCACATACTTCACCACCGCCAATTCCGCAGGGTTGAGAACATGAAAACCGGCAAAGACAACATGTAGGAACGGTAGTTTGGATTGATATTCGGCAATATGTTCGGCACAATCACGATAAAGCAATCCGTCGTAGGCCTGGCCTTTTGCCAACAAGGAATCCTTGAATTTCACGTAAAGGTCAGCCAACATGTTATAGAAGCGGATTTTACGTTCGCTCTCGGCGCTCAGTGTATCGCGCGAGTAGGCAATTTCAAAACTCTTGGCCCCAGACAGTTCCTGCAAAATGCGGACTGCGTCGTCCAGCTGCTTGTCGGTCTCGGACATATCATCAATGAAAGCCGGCATCCAAGACAAAGCCGTATTGAAATCATCCGCGTCCTCCCCTGCCAAATCACGATAGTTCTGATAAAGCCGGACCAGCAGCTCCATTTTTTCCAAATTTTGAAGAGGAGAAAGAGAAGCGACAAAATCGTTGATAGAAAAAAACGTTGGAGCAAAGACAGGCGTAGCGCTCCGGGCAGCCAGTTCCTTCAGTAACAAACGATGCGCCCGTTTGTTTGGCAACACCACCGCCGTATCTTTCAACGATATGCCGGATGCCAAAATCTTTTCCGCCAGTTGTGATAAAAATGACCTTTGCAAGTATATAGTTTTTAGTCGAGTTTCAGTACGGCGAGGAATGCGGACTGCGGAACTTCGACGTTACCGATCTGCCGCATACGCTTCTTCCCTCTCTTCTGTTTTTCCAAAAGTTTGCGTTTACGGGTGATATCGCCGCCATAACATTTGGCGGTCACATCCTTACGGACGGCCTTAACCGTTTCACGGGCTATAATTTTGGAACCGATGGCTGCCTGAATAGCGATTTCAAACTGCTGACGCGGGATCAGTTCTTTGAGTTTTTCACAGATTCGGCGACCGAAAGCGTAAGAATTATCCACATGAATCAAGGCAGAGAGCGCATCGACGGAATCGCCGTTGAGCAAAATGTCGAGTTTTACCAAAGACGCCGGTTTGAAATCCGTAATATGATAATCGAAAGAAGCATAACCTTTGGAAATACTCTTGAGTTTGTCGTAGAAATCAAAAACAATTTCGCCCAAGGGCATATCAAAAGTCAGCTCAACACGGTTGGCCGCCACATACATTTGGTTGATGAGCGTACCGCGCTTATCGATACAGAGTTTGATAATGGCGCCGATATAGTCATCTTTGGTAATAATTTGAGCGCGAATGAAGGGTTCCTCCACGTGGTCAATTTCATTGGGGGCCGGCATACCGGAAGGGTTATAAACTTCGAGCCACTGCCGTTTGGTTGTCAGCACCTTATAGGAAACATTCGGCACAGTGGCGATGACATCCTGATCAAATTCACGGTCCAGACGTTCTTGTACAATTTCCATGTGGAGTAGTCCGAGGAAGCCGCAGCGAAAGCCGAAGCCCAGAGCGGCGGAAGACTCGGGTTCAAACGTCAGGGAAGCATCGTTCAGGCGCAATTTTTCGAGGGAAGCGCGAAGTTCCTCATATTGGTCGGCTTCTGTCGGGTAGATACCGGCAAACAGCATGGGTTTCACTTCTTGGAAACCTTCAATGGCCTCCGTACACGGGTTATCCACATGCGTGATGGTATCGCCGACTTTCACCTCTGTAGAAGTTTTGATGCCGGTAATCAGGTAACCGACGTCGCCGGCGGAGAGTTTATGGGTAGGCACGCGGTCCATCTTGAGGATTC
>JAZUEE010000108.1:0-7085 GCA_045639985.1 Bacteroidales bacterium | reverse complement strand
ACATGGCTACGATCCGACTTATTACAACCATCCAAAAACGCGGCTATGTTATCAAACAAACCCGTCAGGGTGTCGAACGCCAATACGAACACCTTGTATTGAAATCTGGTGAAATCAAGGAAAACATCAAGACCGAAAAGGTTGGGTATGAAAAGGATAAGATTTTCCCGACTGATGTGGGTATTGTTGTCAATGATTATCTCCAACAGAATTTTGAAGATATCATGGATTACGGATTTACAGCGGATGTGGAGAAGGAATTTGATGATATTGCCGAAGGTAAAGAACAGTGGCAAGACATGCTTCAACGTTTTTATGGCGGTTTCCATCAGTCAGTGGACAATGCGTTGAATTTTTCGGCAAAAGCCAGCGGAGAGCGATTGTTGGGATACGATCCGTTATCCAATGAAAAAGTGTTTGCCAAATTAGGAAAGTACGGTCCGATGGTGCAGATAGGGGAGAATTATGCGGATGAGAAACCCCGTTATGCTCGTCTTCGCGCCAATCAGTTTATTGAAACAATAACCTTGGAAGATGCGTTGGATCTGTTCAAACTGCCGCGCACGTTGGGAGAATGGGAAGGTCACGAGGTTACGGTAGGTGCCGGCCGATTTGGTCCGTATGTGAAGTATGATAATGCGTTTGCCTCTATTCCAAAGGATGAGGATCCCATAGAGATTACGTTGGAAAGATGCGTGCAACTGATCGAAGAGAAACGCAAAAAAGATGAAGCTCGGGCACCACGCCTGGTCGGTCATTATGAAGGAAAGGAAATCTTTGCTGCCGCAGGTCGCTATGGTCCTTATTTGAAATACGACGGCAAGAATGTCACCTTGGGAAAAGGTCTTGATGTGACCACTCTTACGGAGAAAGAGGCAATTGATTTTCTCCAGAATGTGCAAAATAAGAATGTGTTGCGCGCATACGATGAAGACGCCAATATAAAAGTGATGAACGGTCGTTACGGGGCTTATATCACCAATGGAACAGATAATTATAAAATCCCCAAAGGAACGATTCCGGAAAACCTTTCCTATGAGGAATGTATGAATATCATTCAAAATACGGCGCCAACAACCAAAAAAAGAATTATTAGAAAAAAAAGCTAACTATGGATTATTCAATGTTCTTTGAACCTGTAGATGTGAATGTGCTGGAATTGGCAGGCCAACCTCAAGAGAATGGCCGGTTGAGTTCGTCAGTCCTTTTTTACAATACGGAAGAACCTATAGATATTCAAGAAGCGCAAATCGCTATCATCGGAGTTCCAGAATCACGTAATGGTGTTGAAAACGAAGATTGTGCGATGGCTCCCAATGAGATACGTAAGCAGTTCTATCAGCTATATGGATGGGAAAATCCGGTCCGTATTATTGATATGGGTAATCTGATTGTCGGTAATTCAGTGGAGGATACATACGAAGTCCTGTCTGATATTTTGGCCGATATGATAGAAAACAATGTGTTACCTATTATATTGGGCGGTAGTAACGATTTGGCTTTTGCCAACTATCGTGCGTATGAGAAGATGGAAAGGGTGGCCAATGTCGTGGCCGTGGATTCAACGTTTGATTTGGGGATGGAAAACCAGCCGATTCGTTCAAACGCATACGTGAATAAAATGGTGGTGCAGCAACCCAATTTCCTGCTCAATTATGCCAATATCGGTTATCAGTCCTATATGAACAGCCAGGAAAACATCAAGTTGATGGAGCAACTCTATTTTGAAACCTATCGCGTGGGTGCCATGCGAAAGGATTTGGAAGAAGTGGAACCCATTGTGCGCAATGCCGATATGGTTTCAGTAGATATTTCTGCCGTCAGACGTCCGGACGCTCCGGGCTGTCCGCACAATTCTTCCAACGGCTTTTATGGCGAAGAAATCTGTCAAGTGGCAAAATATGCCGGAGTGAGCGACAAACTTTCATCGTTCGGCATTTACGAATACAACCCGATGTTGGATTATAGCAACCAAACCTCACAGTTGATAGGGCATATTTTATGGTATTTTGTGGAAGGATACCTGAATCGTCAACAGGATGACCAATTCAAAAATCGTCAGAATTACAAGCAATACAGCGTTGATGTGTCTGGCGCATTGGATGACATGGTGTTCTATTGTAGTCGCAAAACCGGTAGATGGTGGGTGGTTGTCCCGATTATTCATAGAGAAAAAGACCTGATACAGAATTATTATCTTCCTTGCTCCAAACGAGATTATGATTTGGCTTGTGAAGATAAGATTTCTGACAGATGGTGGAAAGCATATAATAAATTAAATCATTAAAATAATACTATTATGAAGAAAAGACTTGTATTTTTATTCGCAATGGCACTCATGATTGTTTCCATGCCAGTGTTACGTGCTCAAGATGATGAAGCCAAGAAAGCCGCTGAAGCTGCCATGCAAACAGCGGTGAAATCCAATGAAATCAAGGATTCGGAAAAAAATTGGAAGTTTTCCGGAATGGTCGGTTTGAACGCTTCTCAAACCCAATTTTTCAATTGGGCTGCCGGTGGTAATAACAATGTGGCTGGCGTTGTCTATGCCAATATGACGTTGTCCTACAAGAAAAACAAATTGGCTTGGGATAGCAACTTGGATACTGAAATCGGTGAGATATATTCTTCCGACTTGAATCCGAAATGGAGAAAATCCAATGACAAATTCAATATCTATACCAAATTGGGTTATGAGTTGGCCAAATCATGGTATGTTTCTGTTTTGGGAAGTTTCAAAACGCAGTATGCTCCAGGTTATGAATATGCCAATAATGATGCCGGCGACAAAACGCTCATATCAAAATGGGCATCTCCTTCCTATACAGACCTCTCTATCGGTATTGATTGGAAACCAAACGATATTTTTTCTATTTATGTGTCTCCGGTGGCTGGCCGTTTGACCTATTGTAGAGATTCCACCCTTCGTGACAAATATGGTCTTCCAGAGAAAACCCGTGAAGATGGTTCCGTATATCGTCCTGCCGCACATGCCGCACTCGGTTTGAGCATCAAGGGTGGTATCAATTATACTTTGGTGAAAAATTTGAAAATTATTTCAACGGTAACTCTCTTTACTCCCTATACTTCCAAAGTTCAAAAATTCGGCAACTTTGATGTTGACTGGGATTTCGCCATATCCTATAATTTCCTCAAAGTGTTGAGCGTGAGTTTGATGACTTCCTTGAAGTATTATGACCAAGTGATGATTGCCGGTCCGAACTGGAATGGTTGTGAAGGATGTGCCGGCTATCCAGCTGCAAGAGTTCAATTTAAGGAAATGATAGGTCTTGGAATCGGTTACAGTTTTTAATGTAACAAATATGCAATCCTATCGTAAATAGCGCTGTTAAAAATTTCAAAATTATAGAATGAGACAATTACATATTACCAAACAAGTGACCAATAGAGGCGAAACCGCTTCTTTGGACAAGTATCTGCACGAGATTGGAAAAGTACCTTTGCTGTCCGCTGATGAAGAAGCGGAACTCGCACGCAGAATTAAAAATGGAGATGAAGACGCTTTGGTGAAATTGACCAATGCCAACCTCCGTTTCGTGGTTTCTGTCGCAAAACAATATCAAAACCAAGGTATTACTCTTTCGGATTTAATTAACGAAGGTAATTTAGGGCTTATTAAAGCGGCGCGCCGTTTTGATGAAACCCGTGGTTTCAAATTCATATCATTTGCCGTATGGTGGATTCGTCAGGCAATTCTGCAAGCGATTGCAGAACAATCCCGTATCGTCCGTTTGCCGATGAACAAAGTAGGTACTATCAGTAAGATAACCAAGACTATCGCTATCTTGGAACAAGAACTCCAACGCGAACCGAAAATATCCGAAATCGCTGAGAAATTGGATCTCTCGGAAAGCGAAGTGAAGGATTCTCTTAGAAATTCGCCTCGCCATCTTTCTATGGATGCTTCTTTAACCAAAGATGATGATACGAACCTGTACGACGTAATTCGTAGCGAGGATACGGCCCCCCCCGATAAGGAACTGATTTACGAATCTTTGCAACATGAGTTGGGCCGTGTTATAGACACCCTGCCTCAACGCGAAGCCGATGTCCTCAAACTCTATTACGGTTTGGGCAGCAAGCATCCTATGACCTTGGACGAAATCGGAGAAAAATTTGACCTCACGCGTGAACGTGTCAGACAAATTAAAGAAAAAGCAATCCGACGACTTCGTCACGATTCAAAGTGTCGCGTTCTCCAAACTTACTTGAATTAATATTTTAGCTCATAAAATAAGTATTATTGATATGAAAAGAACAAGAATTGTTGATATAATAAAACATCCGCAAGAAAATGGCTTGAACAGCCAGGTCTGTGTGAAAGGTTGGGTGCGTACCAAACGCGGAAACAGTAATGTGGCATTCATCGCTTTGAATGATGGCTCTATTGTTACCAATCTTCAAATTGTTGCCGAACCCGAAAAATTTGGTGATGAGATTATGAAGAAAATCACAACAGGCTCCTGCCTTCATGTTGAAGGAAAATTGGTGGAATCTGCTGGTAAAGGACAATCTGTTGAAGTTCAGGCAGAAACGATTGAAATTTATGGCACCGCCGATCCTGAATCCTATCCTCTTCAGAAGAAAGGCCATTCGATGGAGTTCCTTCGCGGTATAGCCCATCTCCGTCCCCGTACGAATTATTTTGGCTGCGTGCTTCGTCTTAGACATGCTATGGCTTACGCTATACATAAATATTTCAATGACCGGGGCTTCTTTTATCTGCATACCCCGTTGATTACTTCTTCAGATGCCGAAGGCGCTGGCGAAATGTTCAATGTCACTACATTAGACCTCAATAACGTGCCACGCACCGCCGATGGTAAGATTGATTATTCCAAGGATTTCTTTGGAAAACACACGAATCTTACCGTGTCCGGACAGCTTGAAGGTGAACTGGGTGCGCTTTCTATCGGTAATATCTATACGTTTGGTCCTACTTTCCGTGCAGAAAATAGTAATACTCCAAGACATTTGGCTGAATTCTGGATGGTCGAACCCGAGGTGGCGTTCAACGATATTACGGATAACATGGATCTCGCGGAAGATTTTATCAAGTATCTGGTACAGTATGCTTTGGATAACAATATGGATGATATCCAGTTCCTCAACGACATGTTCGATAAAACACTTGTCGATAGACTCCGTGCAGTGTTGAAAGAGGATTTTGTCCGCTTGGATTACACCTCTGCTATTGACATCCTGTTGAAGGCAGATAAGAAATTTGATAACAAGGTTTCCTGGGGCATCGATTTGCAATCCGAACATGAACGTTATCTGGTTGAAAATCATTTCAAACGCCCCGTTATCTTGACAGACTATCCAAAGGAAATCAAGGCTTTCTATATGAAACTAAATGATGATGGAAAGACGGTGCGTGCTATGGATGTCTTGTTCCCAACCATCGGTGAAATCATTGGTGGTTCAGAACGCGAAGCGGATTATGACAAATTGCTTAAACGCGTTCAGGAACTGAATATGACGGAACAGCAATATTGGTGGTATTTTGAAACGCGCAAATTCGGTTCCGCACCGCATTCCGGTTTCGGCCTCGGTTTTGAACGTCTGCTGCTTTTTATTACCGGTATGACCAATATTCGAGACGTGATACCTTTCCCCAGAACACCGCAAAACGCAGAATTCTAATATCCAATATCTTGTAGAGACGGTGCCTCGCACCGTCTCTACGTTTATAAAACTATGGCCACAATTCTAACACAGGAACAAAAAACATTGCAACGGCAAGTCGCCACCCAGCAAACCATCCGTCTGATGCAGTTGGTCGAACTGCCATACACTTCCTTGGAACAGGAAATACAAAAGGAAGTAGATGAAAATCCGGCATTGGAAATCTATTCGGAAGAGGAAGAGGATAGAACCGATAATCTTTCCGAGGATACCGTTCCTGCTGAGTATGATGAAAATGGGGACCCGTTGGAATTGTCTCAATCGCTTCCGGAGGATGAGATTTTCAATGAGGATTACTATCGGGATGATGATTTGGATGACTATCCTTCTGAACGGGAGATTGAAAATAAGATTCAACGTCTGAATGCACCTGCGGAGGATAACACCCGAGAGAAACAAAATGTGTATTATCATTCCTTGCAAGAGCAATGGCAGTGGCAGCTGGGTTCTATGGATATGACAAATCAGCAAGCTGAAATCGCCAATTACCTGATTGGGAATTTGGATGAGAAAGGGTATCTGTCTTCTGATTTACAGGCGGTTGTTAATGAACTGCTGTATATGGAGAATATTTACACGGATGTGGAGGAAGTAGAGTTCGTCCTTACTCATTTTGTGCAGGAGTTAGATCCGCCGGGAACGGGAGCTCGAAATCTTCAAGAGTGCCTTCTTTTGCAGTTGGAAAGAAAATCCGATATTACGCCTGCCGTGGAAATGGCAACTTTGGTGGTGAAAAACCACTTCGATGTTTTGTTGAAAAAACATTATGATAAAATTAAAGCAGCCATGTCATTGTCCGATGAACAATTGAAACAGGCGGTTGATGTGATTAAAAAATTGGATCCTCACCCTGCGGATGCCGATACGCCCATGGATAAATCGGCGGGTGTTATTAATCCGGATTTTACGATTACGTCTCATAACGGCCAATTGACCCTTACGCTTAATAATCAATATATTCCAAAGGTTCGTATAAACAAAGAGTTTAGCAACCAATATCGTTTTCTTTCAAAAGAAGTGGCTGAAAAGAAACGCGCGGAAGCCGAAAAATTTATGAAAGAGTATGTGGATAAGGCCAATCTGTTTATAGGTACACTCACCACGAGGGAAATGATACTTTATAACACGATGTATGCCATTATGATGCATCAGCGTAATTATTTTTTGACGGGTGACGATACGGAATTGAAACCGATGGTGTTGAAAACAATTGCCCAAGAGGTGAACTTGGATGTTTCTACGGTGTCTCGAGTGTCCAATAGCAAATATGTGCAAACAGATTTCGGCATTATTTCCTTAAAACATCTGTTTTCCGAAGCCGTGAATGATGACGATGTGTCCTCCAAAGTAATTAAGCGTATTTTGAGCGATTTGAT
>JAZUEE010000107.1:0-1618 GCA_045639985.1 Bacteroidales bacterium | reverse complement strand
GGCACCTGCCAACTATTACAACAATGCCTACAACAAGCAGGGGCATGCCTTGCGTGTAGCGTTGCTCCAAATTATCAAGAGTCATACCTCATTGTCGTATAGCGCGTTGTGGGACGCTTACTACACCACGGACGTGCGCCCCGACAATGGCAAGGTGTGGGATATCTACTCCGACAATCCCGGAGG
Source organism: Bacteroidales bacterium (assembly GCA_045639985.1). Taxonomy (GTDB): domain Bacteria; phylum Bacteroidota; class Bacteroidia; order Bacteroidales; family WCHB1-69; genus F23-D06. Next base: position 1,432 of record JAZUEE010000107.1, on the reverse strand, counting down.
TACTACGGCGTATTACTATACGCTTGGCAGCAACCAGTGTGGTAACTACAACTCCGAAGGCGACTGCTACAACCGCGAGCACTCGGTGCCCAAAAGTTGGTTTAACGATGCTTCGCCGATGTACACCGATCTTTTCCATCTATACCCTACAGATGGCTATGTGAATGGTCGCCGCGGCAACCTCCCCTTGGGGGAGGTGAGCGCCGCAACGTGGACCAGCACCAATAACTCGAAGCTGGGCAACTGCTCCACTTCGGGGTATTCCGGTACAGTGTTTGAACCGAATGATGCTTATAAGTGCGATTTGGCGCGCACTTACTTCTATATGTCAGTATGTTATATGGATAAGAACTTAGGCGCGGAAACACAATCGATGTTCACTGGTGGAGATCTCAAGTCTTGGGCGTTGGCGATGTTTCTCCGTTGGCATCACGATGACCCTGTTAGCCAAAAGGAGGTTGATCGTAACAATGCCGTGTATGCCCTCCAAAACAACCGTAACCCGTTCATCGATTTTCCAGAATTGGTGGACAGAATCTTTGGCAGCGATACCTTGAGTGCCTTCAACCCGAATGGCGTGGAAGATTGGTCGATGGCTGACCATTGGATGCTTTTCCCGAACCCGGTTAACGATGTGGTTACGTTGCTGGCTCCTATGGAGTTGCAAGAAGTGGCTACCGTGCAGTTGTGGAGTATGACGGGCCAGCTCCTGCGTCAGGAGACGTGGAATATGGACGGCGAACGTTACACCCTCAATGTCTCTGACCTGCCGACGGGCGTTTACACGCTGTCGTGTCTTAGCGATAAAGGCCGCGTAGTGAAGAAGTTTGTGAAGATGTAGCAGTACCAATAAAGCTGTATTTAATATGACCCAAGAAAATAAGGACTTATTAGTTAGTCTATTAGCAGAATACAAACAATATGATATATCGAATCAAATTGATTACGATAAGTTCTACTTGTATTCAATTATTACTCATAGTACAGCAATAGAAGGTAGTACTGTTACAGAATTAGAAGCACAATTGTTATTTGATGAAGGAATAACATCAAGTAATCGTACGATGTATGAGCAAATGATGAATTTGGATTTCAATCATTTGAAATTGGATATTGAGAATTATTTAAAGTCAGTGCATGAGGATGTCCAAAAGGATGTCCAAAAGAAACTGTCAGATAGACAGTTGATTATATTGAATTTAATACGAATGAAAAATAATATTACCTTGGCGGGCATATCTGAAGAACTTGGTGTTTCAATAAAAACGGTCCAAAGAGAATTGAAAGAACTTCGTGAAAAGGGAATAGTTGAACGACAAGGTGGTAGAACTTACGGAACGTGGGTCATTACTGAATAATTTTGTAACTTTGCACCTCCTAAAATTAAAAATAATATAAAACATAAAAATATGAATCCTTTATTTGAACCCTC
>JAZUEE010000106.1:0-5739 GCA_045639985.1 Bacteroidales bacterium | reverse complement strand
AAAAAGCGGCAATACTCAGTGTTTGTTAATACAAATCATCTACGTGTTCAATAGAAAGCTATTGAATTATTTCATATTCACTTCTTTATACTTAATTCCCAACAGGTCTTGTTCCATGGCGGTTTTGTCGATGATTTTTTTGAGCATCACATCCAATTCGCCGCCTTCCGAATAGTTGGTTGGTGCGATATAGTCGGCGCGGTTTTGGCGAATCAGATCGAGGCAGATGTCTTTGGACGATTTGGGACGATGAGCAGTGGCCACGGATTTTGGGTTATATACGGCTATAGTCGTGCCACCATAAAGATTCACCATTTTCATGGCCGGAACATCCGTTTCCCCATCGCCAATATAAATCAGGTTGGAGAATGGAACCACGCGCTGGTCTTCAGGCATAGACTTGTTGATTAGCGTATTATCGTACGAATTATAAATACCCTTGTTGATACGGAAAAGGAATTGCGTTTTATTGGTATAATTTACAACCAAGGCGGGCCAGCAGGCGATGCCGTTGTCATCATATTGAAAACCGGAAGCGTAGATGGCTTTAAAATACTTTCCGATAGCGGTTCCTTTCACAAACTCACGTAAGCCGGAAGAGATGATGAAATGCTCCAAATGGATGTTCTTGGAAGCAGCATACGTGTTGATGCGATCGAAATAAGTCTCCACTCCTTCAAAAAAAGTGATTTTCTCGCCATATTTCATAAAAGCTTCTTCGCGGATGGGAATGTTTTTATCTTTGGCTTTAATCAACATGAGGTGCATATAGGCAAGCACTTCGTCCATATCGTGCTTTTTAGCTAACTCGTTAGCTTCTTCCCAAAAAGCTCCTTTGTCCATATCCAAATCCGGAATAAAGTTGTATTCCTGCATGTTGCCTGGTGCGAGCGTACCGTCAAAATCGTACGCGATAGCCATATTTCGGTTTTCTGTTATCATAATTTAGTTTTAAGAAAGCGGATTGAATACGTCCGTTTGTTTGTGCGATTGCCTCTTTTTAATATTAATTGAAAAAGGCAGTCCACGAACTATAGTACCCGCGGAACTGCCTTCTTAACAACTTAATAATAATACTATTTTACTAAATTCTTAAAAGCGTCGGTGTGACGATATCTTTTGAATTCAGCATCTCTTTTGGCGGTTTTCTTATAGGAAGCGTCTTTTTCGATTGCTGTAGCGAGATTGGCATAGATGCTGTTTTCGTCTTTCATACGGGCGGCGAGAACGGCTTTCAGGTAAGCGGTTTTTGCATCTACATTGGTAATGCAGTCAAGTGTTGTTTTGGCTGCTGCATAATCTTTATTGAGGATTTGAACGAGTGCGGTATTGTAATCACAACTCTTATTGTTCATCATCTGAACAGCTTTGGTATAGTCACCATCGATAATGCTGTACATACCCATCACATAGTCTTGGTTGACTGGGTCAACAGATGCTTCGCTGGAGTTTTTGAAAGTAGTTCTTGCCTCTGCAAAATTGCCTTGAAGGAACTGAGCCAATGCGAGATTGTTGAGCACGATACCGTTGTTGGGAGAAATGGCAGCGGCCTTATTGAAATAGTTCACGGCATTTTCAAGATCTTGCGCGTTACCATTCTGATAATATTCGTTCAAGCTAAGCACACCAAGGTCATTATAAGCACGCCAGTCGCCTTGTGTGGCGGCATCATCAATAAGCGCTTTATAGATAATTTCCTGATCTGCTTTGTTGGTGCAAACAGAAGCGGCATAGAGACGTTCGTTGATGGAAAAATCTTTGGGAGAAGATTTTACTTTGCTAATCAGTTCGGCATCCGTATAGGCCTCGTGTTTTTTGCAAATAAGTTGCATTTCGGCGCGGCGCAGCGGAGGAAGAATAGCTTCTGCAATTTCAGGATAAATGTCCGTCATTTCACGAATCTTCTGTTCGCGCATATCGTTGTTTGGTTGAGATTTGACCACATTCAAAATTTGATTTTTCTGAGCTAAATTGGATTTTTCAACAGCTAATTCAAAACCGTTCCAATCTTCGCCGTTAGCATTGTTTACATATTCGAAAGAAGGCATCATAAGATCTTTCATCTTAATCTTATTGGCTTTGGCATAAGCTTTCAAATACTTGTTGTATTGGTCTTGGAACCATTTCTTGCCTTGATCGAAACGTCTTTCGGAAAGGCCTTGGTTGTTGCTCTCTTCACCTTCTGGGGAAGCCCATCCGGAAATGATAACGCGGTCGATGATATTGCCTTGGTTCAAAAAGTCAACAAATGCCTTAACGGAATCTTTAGCTGCTTGGTTTTTGTTGTTTTTATTGTTCCAGTTCATGTTAGAACTGTTGAGGTCAAAATAGATGATAGCCGTTTTACCAATAAATTCCGGGGTAAAATTGTGTGGAGCGTGGATGAAATTGCCACCCTGTTTGGAATTTTGTGATATGATAGGTTGCAGGCCGATGCGAGCAGAAGTATTGGAAATACCTTCACCAAGGTTCTTTTCAGGACTCAACACGGCGGATTTCTTTTTCAATTGTGCTGTAGCTGGAACGACAATTTCAGCAGTTTCGTAAGAATCATCGAATTTGAAAGTGCCGCTTTGCGTGAATGTGCCACCATTTTTATAATTGATAGTAGTACCTTGGCCGGCTGCTTTTTCGCCTTTGAGATTAATAGTAACAAAAGAAGGTTGATTGACGCCATCCACCTTCAAACAGGGAGTGAGGGTTACCGTTGCCTTCTTCTTCATATATTTTGGAGGAATAGTTCCCTGAATCGTATAGGCGACTTCACCTCCCTTGTTTTCCAAATCGGGATTATCCATCGTAATAGTGACTTCGGGGTATTTGGTAACCATTTTACCAAGTCCGCAACCGCTCATCATCGCCGCTGCAAAAACGATTAATCCTAAAGCATAAACTCTTTTCATTGTTTTGTAATTTGTTGATGTATAATTATTTTTTATATTCTTGAAAAAACGCGCAAAGATACTATTTTTTCAGTGCTGTTTGTATTGATTTTATCCAACCATCATATACAAATCCGGATAAGTATGTTTAGACTCTTTCTTATGTTTCGTTAAAGCAAATGCTAACGTCAACGTGCCGATTCTTCCTATATACATATTGATAATAAGGATGAGTTTAGCCCACGCATTCCAATTCGCGCAAACACCGGACGACAAGCCACATGTGGTAAAAGCCGAAGTGGTTTCGAAAATAGCATCTTTCAATTCTGCATCCGGCTGCACCAACGTCAATAGGAAGCAGGACACAATAATGAACGTAAACGTCATTGTCACTACGGAGTTGGCCTTATCAACCAAATCAAAAGAGATGGTCTTATGCTGAAATTCTATGCTTTTTTTGCCTTGAATGGTAGCCAAAACCGATTTCACCAATACGAACAGTGTGGTGGTTTTGATACCTCCCGCGGTAGAACCAGGCGAGCCCCCAACAAACATCAGGAAGACGATCAGTATGATAGATGGAAGTGCCATTGTATTCAAATCCAATATCATGAATCCGGATGTACGGCAGGTGACTATCTGCAACAAAGAGGTAAATACTTTCCCTAAAAAGCCACCTTGACCGTTAAGAGCATGCTTGTTTTCTATTAAGAAGAATAACACTGTGGCGATGAAAATCAAACCCAACGTTGTGATGAGGACGATTTTCGTTTGGGGCATCAAACTTTTCCAAGGATATTTATTGCGTTCTTTGACGTAACGCACGCTGAAAAAATCTCGAATGGTAAGAAAACCAATACCGCCCAAGAAAACGAGAATCATAATAATCGTTTGAGGAAAATAGCTGCTGTTTGTCCCCAATTCCAACAAACTGGCATCTTTTAATACAAATCCGCCATTATTAAAAGCGGAAATCGTGTAGAATAAGGAATAAAAGATATTTTCTCCGTTGGAAAGAAAATATCCCGTAGTTTTCCAATAGGTGAAAAGCAGTGCGGCTCCCGAAACTTCAATGATGACCGTTGTCAAAACAATGCTCCGCAACAACGAAAAAGACTCTGACAACTGATTGGCAGACATCATATCACGTACCAGATATTGGTAGCGCAGTCCGACAGAGGAGCGGGACAGGAATGTAGTGAAGAATGTTGCGAAAGAAAGGATGCTCATACCTCCCAACTGTATTAGGATCATGATGACGATTTGGCCTTTAACCGTAAAGCAGGCAGAGGTGCTAACCACGCTTAATCCTGTAATACAACTGGCGCTGGTGGCTGTAAACAAAGCATCTATAAAGGAAATACCATTCACAGTCATTCGGGGCATCATCAGCAATACAGTGCCGATGCTGATGAGGAAAAGGAAAGAGGCCACCATCAGAATAGGCGGACTGAGATTGTATTTTCCTAAAGAACTGCTCACTTTGGCCAACTCTATAAGCACCATTATAAGAAAATAGAATTGGATGAAAAGGAGGTAGTAATTTTCAAAATTCTCGTTATCAATAAATCGGAAATGGAAGATTTCCACCGACAAGAACTGTATCATCAACAATATGATGACAAGGAATTCGAACCACGATCGTCGAAGAAAATTTCTTCTATGTAGGGAATAGAAAAGGAAGGTGAAATATTTGGCCACATAGAAAAACAAACTTCCGTAAATAATCCAACGAATAAGATTTTTGATAGGCAGGGAGATATAGAGGCCGTGGTAGCATACAATACTTACGATGGTAAGTATGGATACCAAGACACTGCAAATCTGCATAACGGTATGCACTTTATCCTTGTATTGGACAATGTGCAGTTTTTGTTTGCTGGAATAGGCCTTATGTGTATTCTCAAAGAACAACATTAGAGATTGATCTTGATGAAATTGTCAATATCGTGTTCTTTTCCAAAGAGAACGAACACGTCGCCTTCTTGGATTTGAGTTTTATTGTCTGGCACACCGATAATATGTTGTTTGGTATCTAATTTGTCATTTACCACTTCTTCAAAATTACGACGAATCGTAATCAAACTCAGCTTATGGTTGTCGCGAAAATTGATATCCCCCAAGGTAAGTCCGATCAATCTGGACGGGGTGATGATTTCGGCGATTTTATAATCATCAGCCAATTGCAGATAAGAAATGATATTGGGATTGGAAAGTCTTTCGGCTAAGAGGGCACCAACCTCATCTTCGGGAGATAGGAATTCCGTAACACCCATTTTTTCCAAGATGGTACGTTGGCTTTTGCCCATGACACGGCAGATAATACGTTTTACGCCCAAATCCAGCAGGTTGGCTGTGCAGAGCAGTCTGCCCACGAAATCATTGCCGATGGAAACAATCACGGCATCAAAATTCTGAATGTTTTCATTAAGTAGGGCCCTTTTATTAGTCGCATCTGCACAGACAGCATACGCCACATCTTCTGCCATATCCTGCACGACGCTGATATTTGAGTCGATAACCAACACCTCGAATCCCTTTTCAGAGAGCGCACGACCAATAGCTTGACCGAAATGGCCAGCCCCAATAACCGCGAATTTTTCTTGTGCCATAGTCCTTTTTTTTAAAGCGGGCAAAAATAAAAAATTAATGTTCTATTTTTTGTACTTTTGCGCCCTCACTGAAAAAAAAGATACTATGATACCACGTTATTCCCGTCCTGAAATGAGTGCTATCTGGACTGAAGAGAACAAGTTCGGAGCATACCTCAAAGTTGAAATAGAAGCTGCCGCCGCTTGGAGCAAGTTAGGCGTCATTCCGGCTGAAGACGTACAGAAATTGCGCGATAAGGCAACCT
>JAZUEE010000105.1:0-3363 GCA_045639985.1 Bacteroidales bacterium | reverse complement strand
AGATGGCCGAACTTTACGGAGCAAATCAGTAAGTTATTATTAGCTGATAATACGAAAATGTATATTACATAAAATATTCAAAAAGAAAGATTGCCTAAGTTTACATCCGTTAAGGGATTTAAAACGTGGCAATCTTTTTTTACATTCCATTCACCATCAGTAAGCATTTATTGCCGGGATTCTTGAAAGGCATTAATCGCGGCAACGGGAGCACCGAGAAGTAATAACCCCGTCCCCGAGGGGTCAAAAATTTTTTGAAAATATGTGTTGACGCTACACTTAGGGAATTGTTTGTGTTGTGTATATGGACGTTCAATATACATACGTGGAGGATATTACAATGAATGAAAAAAGTGACATCGGGTAAAATCGCGAAGAAAGCAGAAGTTTCACAGAAAGCAGTTAGATTATATGACGAGAAAGGATTACTGAAACCGATTGATTACTCAGAGGGTAATTACAGATTGTATGATCAAGCTGTAATTGCAATATTGGAAAAGATTGTTGCGCTAAAGCAAATTGGCTTTTTACTGGAAGAAATCAGAGATAATTTGGTTGACGGAGGTGCATCCGATATAGAAGCCACGCTAAGGATGCAGCTCAAACAAATGGAAACAAAACGATATCATATAGATAAAGTTATTTCTGCTATCAATAGAACACTCGAAAGAAAATCGAGAAAGAAGGAAAATAGTGGTTCGTATAGAGTCACCGTTTTGGCATTGAAAGTTATAGAATGAGATGGGGCGGACCGCGCCAAAGTACACATCCTTGTGGAAAAAGGACCGTCCCTAAAACGGTTGCAAAAATATTGTCATCGTATAAAATAATAATGTAGAAGCAATTTGGTCGGTACTTTAGAAAGCGGAAAATTATGATTGGACCCAGTTTGCTTTGAACGGTGAATGGGCAGGCTTTGGTCAAATATTGAAAGTTTGCGGTGGCAAATTGATTACGGAAGAAGAGTTTAGAAAATAAATGTTCGGTTGCTAATCGTTTTGATAAATACAGAAAAGGAATAAAAGCTATATGTTTAAGAATATTTTAAAGAATGTATTTCTAAAGAAAGTATGTGCTGTTGCGTTTGGCGTGGCATTGGTATTTTCGCAGATTGAAAGTGTTGAAGCCTACGCAGAAACAATAAATTATCTTGATGAAAACGGTGTAGAGCAATCACTTTCTGACGACAAATATGCTGAAATAACCAGTGGCACAACCAGTCTCTCCGAAGGCAACTATGCTGTCAGAGATACTGTACATGTGACTGGCCGAATTACTGTCAGCGGTGCTGTTAAATTGATTCTGGGTGATAATGCTGTACTGACAGCTTCCAAGGGAATAAATGTTTCAAACGAGTCACAAAGCAATCAATTATGTATTTATGCGCAAAGTACAAACAATTCCATGGGCCAATTAATAATCGATGAAGTTGATAGCAATAACGCCGGAATCGGTGGCAATGATAACCAAAGCGCAGGCACAATTTCTATATCCGGCGGTAAGATTACCGTACAAGGAGGCACCAACGGAGCCGGAATAGGTGGCGGAAACGGCGGAGATGGCGGCGAAATAACTATTAACGGTGGAAACATAGAAGTCACTTCAGCAGCATATGCGGCCGGAATCGGCGGCGGTTCAAATGGCGGTGGCGGCGAAATAACTATTAACGGAGGAAATGTTACCGTTACAGGCTCGGCCAACGGAGGCGCCGGGATAGGAAGCGGAGTCAGTGCAGCAAGTAACGGAAAAGACGGCGGAATCATTACTATAAACAATGGGAATCAACCGGTAGTAATTGTTCACAATGAGAGTGCAGCTGGAGCCGGAATAGGTGGCGGAAATGGTACCGGGTGCGGTACTGTTACGATAAACGGCGGAACTGTTGAAGCCTACGGCGGAGGCGACGGGGCCGGAATCGGCGGCGGACCTGGTAGCAATCAAGGAGGACAAATAACAATTTACGCCGGAGACGTAAACGTAACCGCTGTTGGCGGCGCTCAGGCGGCCGGAATCGGTGGAGGATATAATGGTAACGGAGGCATTGTCAATATTTTTGGAGGCAATGTGACTGCTACCGGAGGCACCAACGGAGCCGGAATCGGTGGCGGAAATAACGGAAATGTTGGAACCGTGAACATAAGCGGCGGATTAATTAAGGCAAAGAGTGCCGGTGGCGGAGCTGCTATCGGTAACGGAAACGGTGGCACAGCAAGCTTAACCGGAAATGTAAACATCGATCCCAAATATGGGCACGCCAATCTGGATAGCGGTGAATTAACTTTGGATGAAAATGCACCCATAGTCGTACCCACAGTCGTACCCACAGATGATGAACCTATAGTTGTAAATAATTCTACAGTAGCAGAAAGCATAGTTGATATTCCGGCGAAACCCCGTATGGTATTAATGCAGAGCTTTGGCGGAAAGACCCTGAGTGGTATTTACACGATTGAAAAGCAGGGAGCATTGTGTGAAGCTGCATTTAAAGCTGCGACTCCGAAAGGATTCACTGAAGCATTTTCATTTAATTTTTATCTTGATGCCACGGGAAAGAGTAAACCCAACTATGACAAAAAATCCGGAAAACTTGTATTGAACATACCGGCTCAGTATCAGAACCCGGGAAGAACATTTGCTATTATCGGAATAGACAAAAACGGAATGACAAAGATTTTTTATGACAAGGATCTTGATGACAAGACCTTTTCTGCAGAGATTGATATAGACGGATATGCTTTTTCGCTTATTTATTCTGATAAATAAGCTGTCCCCCGGCGTTTCCCGCGGGATAGTTGTTCGAGGATAGCTTTGTAAAGAAAGTCAGAGAACATATTAATGTAATAGCGGTTATTCTACTGTTCGCCATAGGCGGAGCAGGGCATATACTGTTGTACGGTATTGATATAGCGGACAGTATATGCCAAATATTTTACGACGTATGCGTACTGGTATGGGCGTTAACTGTACAAAACCGCATTATCAACAAAAGAACCCGCAGAATCCTTATGGGGATAGCGGGTTTATTGCTTGTTGCACTTTTAGTTCAACTGGCCAGGTACAAATTCATATGGGACAGTGTTGTTACGTTGCGTTACCTGTGGTATTCCTATTACGTGGTATTGGAAACGGTCCCGTTTCTTACGTTTTTCCTGGCTGTTTCAATCAATCTGACGAACGAGGATCACGTGGACAAAAAATACCTTCTTTGGGGAGCTCCGTCTGTAATTCTGATTATCCTTATATATACCAATGATTTTCATAATCTTGTATTTATTACTGCGGGAGATACTGCCGGAGCAACGGGAAGTTATGGTCACGGAACGCCTATTCCGTTTTGGAGTACCTTTGCTTGATATCTATCTT
>JAZUEE010000104.1:0-7664 GCA_045639985.1 Bacteroidales bacterium | reverse complement strand
AGGAGTAGTAAAAGCAATCTGGTTCCAACCTTCAGCAAAGGATACATTTCCAGAAAATACGAGTTGAGCATTGGCGGTGGATAGCCAAGTAGTAGGATTGCTTTCTGACGTATGCATCAGATATACAGAAAGATTTCTGGTTACTTGGGGGTACCATTGTGAATGGTAATCGAAAGAAACAGATTGAAGTATATTGGCCGCTCCCATTTCTTCAGCCGTAAAGATTTGCTGAGAGGCAGCATAATAATCATACATGTGAGAAGGCAAATCTCCACTTAATTCAGAGCCATTGCCTATGGCAAAGTTACCACCGAGAAGACAATCTGTAGTGAAAGAATTGGTCAACGTATCATGAAATGTACCATCGCATTCCATAATAAGACGAACTTCATAGGTGGTTTGGGGTTGCAAGCCAGAAATCATAACGCTGGTACCTGTTGTAACCTCAGCGATCCAAGAAGAAGTTCCCTGTTCTGCATATTCTACATAATAGGAAAAGGGTACTCCAGCATAGACATTGGAAGTCCAGCTGACCAGTGCGGAAGTACCTGCAATATGGTCAACCGTCAAATTGGAGGGCGGTGTACAGCTTGAAACTGATTCCGGTGTTTGCGCGTGGACCATAACCGCCAGTGAACAAAGCACCGTTAAAAGCAATAAGATTTTCTTCATAACAATAATTTTAGTTTACAAAAAAATTTAATGTTTTCTTTTATAACGAGCGGCAAAAATACGAAATTTCCCAATAAAAAAAGGCGCGACTCATAGAGATTCGCGCCTTTGCATTTCTGTAGAGACGTTGCGTGCAACGTCTCTACAATCACATATTATCGTTTCACAATACGTTTGGTAATAACACCGTCGTTCGTAACAATACGAGCGAAGTAAACGCCATCAGCGAAATTGCGGATATCAAGCGTAACATCGGCATTATCCACCTTTGTTGTAGCAATCAGTTTACCGTAAGCGTCATAGATATTCACTTCTTCGATGATGCCTTGTGCATGACGAATGATGAATTGTCCGTTCGTCGGGTTCGGGTAAATGCTGATATTAGAAGACATATCATAGCTGTTAACACCATCCACCAAGGTAGTGAAAGAAACAATTTCTGAACCTTCACTTGATTCACCGTTGTCGCAGTGAGCCGTCACTTGAACCTGATATGAGGTTTCTGGATTGAGGTTGGACAATGTGTAGGATGTGGTATTAGCAGTAGCTATTGTCCAGCTGCTTGCTGAACTCTGTTTGTAAGAAACTATCCATGAACTTGCCGTATTCGGTTCTTGTTCCCAAGTAACCACAGCGCTGTTCTTCGTAATATTGCTTACTTGAACGTTGGTAGGAGCATCGCAAGGTTCGACAGGAGCTGCAGCAGCAAGAACTGCAACGCTGTCCAAATCAATATAAGCACCTGTAGGACCATAGTTGCTTGTTCCAACAAAAGCAATCTGAACACCCTGACCTGCATATTCTGACAAATCATAACTCTGTCTTGCCCAATCACTCATACCTGTCAAACCGCCTTCCAAGAGGGTCCGCGTTCCGTTAGCTATTACATACACAGAGAAATCACCTCCCGTAGGATTTTTGTAGTAGAATGACAAAGAAGCACCTGCGACAATGTTAATAGCCGGGGTTTTCAAGGTATTCGTATTACCATTTGAATTAATATATGAATTAAATCTAAGGCCAGCACCTTCGTAACCCGTAGCATAATAATTCCACTTGTAAGATTCAGTGGTCGTGGTTCCCTCGCTGTTGTCCCAACAGGTTGGAATGCCAGAGGAAATGGAATTGAAGTCTTCCACGAATGGCATATCAAATGCTTCACAAATTGTAGCAAATGATCCCTTTACAGACCAATAACTCAAATCACCGTCACCACAATCAGCTTGTACATAGAAATCATAGTTGGTTGTAGCATCCAAACCTGTCAATGTGAACGGATTGGTAGTGGCTTCCACCAAAGTACCCTGACCTTGTGTGAAACCGGCAGGACCATATTCAATATTCCAGTTGGTAGCATTTCCGTTTTCTGTCCAAGCCAAAGAAACCGTATGGGCAGTTGCATTGGAAGCTGTTGGATCGGTAGGTTTAACACAAGTAGGTATCAAACCAACGAAAACGTTATCAATACTTGCATAATAATTATCGTACGCACCTCCTGTATATCTGAAAGCAATATAAGCCGTAGTAACATCAGCAGGAACAGCATTAAAATTAAATTCAACTTCGGTCTTAGTGGTAGTCTGAGTACAAGTATATACTGACTCAAATGTAGAAGCATCCGATGGATCAGTCATATAACCCAAATACAAAGTACCATTTGAGGAAGTTGTACCTTCATTTCTATAAGTGAAAGTGATTTGCATATTTTGGAGCGCTTCATTTAATTCAGGAAGGATAGCGTAGGCAGGAGTTGTACTACTTGACTTGAAGAACAAACAGTTGCCACTAACGGCATAAGTAGAAGAAGAAGTTAAGAACATTTGAGGATAACTGCTTGAAGATGAACTGTTATTCAAGAATGACCAACAAGTGGGCATAGTTACATTGGGGAAACCAGTGGGAGCTGACGTGCTTGTAGATATTCCCGTAGTATAACTGTCAAAATTCTCCGTATAGTCTAAGTTGAAAATATCGCAATCGGTAACAACCGTTATCATACCCCAGCCGGAAGTTTCACCACCGTCGCAAACGGTACGTACATAAACATCATAGTATGTTGCGGCTGTCAAACCCGTTACGCTGAAAGCAGGTGTTCCTGTGATTTGGGTAGGTGTTTCTAATTCAGGATCAGCACCTGCGGGGCAACATACATATTCCCAAGCATTGTCTGTTGACATAGCTGGTTGGAAAGTAACATCGAATGACGTTGAAGTTATATTGTCAGCAGTGATATTGTATGGAGCACCACAATTCGTAGAAGTAATTTGAATAGAATCAACAACAACAGCAGGATCAACACCTCCAGATCCATCATTGTTCCAACGGAAATACAGACGTTGCACAGAATTAGCGTATTGACCATCAAGAGTTACATGAACATTCTGCCAAGTACTCTGCAGATTATATACACCAATTACTCGTACACCTTCAGGATCACTCGTAGTGGCTGTTGATTGGCAGTTGTTAGTACCGGCTTCTATTAAGGTTGGAACGCCAATATAAACTTTGAGATAATCATAAGTGCTTTCTCCACCCGCTTTCCAACTGAAACTCAAATTAAATTCTGCTGCATCTCCAAACTGAATATCTCTGTATGCCCAAACATTGGAAACACTTGCTTTATCATAAGTTTCAGTAGTATCATTTTTCGAAACAAAGAGCACATTGTCATTTTCTCCCTGAGGTTGACCAATATGCCATTTGTTCGTTACATTAGCATTGAGCAGTGTCCATTCGGCATTTTCTTCATCATCTTCAAAATCGTGGAAATAAGGAGTTATTGCAGGATTGGCGGAGGAAGTCATAAAATTAACCATCACCCATTCGCTATAACCAGCACCATTGGAGCAAACTGTTCTTACGTATGCTGTATAAACACTGTTGTCTTCCAAGTTATTGAATGTATATGAATTGGAAGTAACCGATTCTGCCAAGGAGTAATCAGGAGTTTGACCCATAAGGCAGAAACCGACTTGCCATTCTGATTCGCCTTCTTCACTGTTCCAAGTCAGTTCGGCGCTTGAAGATGTAATACCACTAATAGCAACATCTTCAGGAGCGGCACAAGCCGGAGCCACATCCAATACAAAATGATCAATATAAACGTAATCGTAACTACCAGCGCTGTGTTTTAATGCGATATACTTACCCGTGCCAATATAATTTTCAAACAATACAACCTTTTCTGTCCAAGTGCTGCTTCCATTTGCATTAAAGGTATCCACAGGAACAAAAGTTTGGATATTGGTAGGATCACTCATCACACCAACAATAATACGACCTGTATAAGTTGAAGAAGAGGTTCTTCCCATAAATTTAGCCTGCAAAGTGGTAATATCCACATCTTCTGCCAATTCAGGTGCAATGGCATATTCGTAAGCTGAAGAAGAAGAAATATAGAAATACAAAGCTGCAGCTCCATTATATTTATATGAAGAAGAACAATAGGGTCTTGCTTCGTCTGTGCTTGAACTGATACGAGACCAGCAGTAAGGATAAGCACTGGTTAACGTTGCTGATGAAGATGTACCATAATTATCAAAATCTTCTATATAAGGCAATGCATCAACAGTGATAGCAACACAATTCGTTCTGAAAGTAAAATATACAGGAGTACTTTCTTCACCATTATCGCAATATGATTTTACATATATTTCGTAAGCAGTATTAGGTTCAAGACCTTCTATCGTTATAGGATTTTCTGAAGTTGGAATCCAATCACTTTCTTCAATGCTTTCTATATCGATAGTTCCAACTTGACCGTAAACGTATGCCCAATTGCTTTCGCCACCAACAGCCGTCCAACCGATGGTTGCTGAATTAGCCGTAATATCGGTTAAAGCAATATCTTCAACGTGTGAACAAGAAGGAATATAATTAATATTAATGTCATCAATATACATATAACTTGCTGCTCCTTGAGGTGCTCTGAAAGCAACATAACGACCTTCCCCGCTGTAGGCAGAAGTTCTTACTTCAAGATTCTCCCAAGTAGAGATTGTAGAAGGTGTCACCGTTGCGATAGGAACAAAGGTGCTCTTGTTGGTAGGATCGGTCATAATACCAACTTCGATGCTGTAAGAAGCTGTTGATTTATACGCATTGAAAGAAATCAATAGACTATCCATCAGAATGTCGTCAGCAAATTGATTGGTGGCTGCATAGCTATAAGAACTTGATGAACCATAGAAATACAAAGTCTTGCTGCCAATAGGCGCGGAACTTTGAGTCGTTACGTATGGATAATCAGTGTAAGAATAGTTGGTTCCTTTTGACCAGCAATCAATGAAACAAGCATCACTTGAACCCGTTGCAGATTCAAAATCTTGCGTGTATGGCAAAGTGATCTCAGTACAAGTAGTAGTGATTTGTCTATTGGTCCAATCGCTGTAATCGCCACCACAATCGGAACGCATACCTACATTGTAATTGGTACTAGCGTTAAGATTTTCAATAGTATAAGGTGATTCTGTCACCGTTTCAACGGTCCAATCTTCTTCACCTTCTACCTGATAACGAACTTCCCAAGAAGTTTCAGTATTACCGGGAACCCATTGCAGAGTAACGCTTTCAGCGTCAACAGTTACATCATAAACATTAGGAGCCACACAGGTAGCGGTTCCGCATTCTCCTCCAAAAATAACATTGTTACGATTAGTTGACGTTGAAGAATTTGCATTAACAGTCGTCGGATCTGCAGGATCAGGATTATAACTATCACTATAATAATAAAGGCTACTTGTGAAAGGAGCGGTATGAACTTTGAAAACATAAGATTGACCATCAAATTGATCTGAATTATCATCAACAACCAATACCAAATTGCTGACACCATCATATTGGAATACAGTATCGAAAGTAAAGGTATTCCAACCTTGCGTGCAATTCAAATTGCCATGATATACCTGATGTAATGCAGAAAGTGGAATATAATTGCTTGTTCCGGTAAATGAACTTTGATCGGTATGACCGAGATAAATGGTACAATTTGTTTTTTTAGTCGTTGGTGAAGAATAACCATATTCAAATGATACACTGGTAATATCCGTTGGACCATTCAATTCAGAAGCAAGGAACAGCTGTTGAGAATAAGTATAATGATAATAATTATTAACTGGAATATAATAGTTTCCGGCTGTGCCATTGCCTAAGGCTATTTCACCACCCACTAAACATTTGGTTTTGAAATTAGCGGTCAAGGTATCCGTTTCACCTTCATCGCAGTTGCTGAATACACGTACATTATATCTCGTCTGTTCGGTCAGGCCGCTAAGTATGACGCTGGTTTCAGATACGGTATTGGAAACCCAGTTTTCTTGTTCGGCTTCCGTATATTCAACCACATAGGATTCAACAGCGACAGGAGCCGCATTCCAAGAAATTATAGCAGATGAACCTGCAATGTTGGAAACAGTCAAATTAGATGGAGAAGTACAGGTAGGTGCTACCAAGCTTATTTCGTCCAAATACATTGTATTGTATTCAACTCCCGCTGGTGAACTGAAAACGAGGTAAACCACATCTTCATATTGAGCAGGCAATGCAACACTATAATCATACCAAGTATAGGTAGAACTCATATCACCAGGATAAATGGATTTCAGTATGGTCATTGAACTGATATCATCAGCATCAGTAGTGATACCGATATCCATTCTTCCGTATGAAGTAGAAGATGTTTGTAATTTGAAGTTCAACAATAAGCTACCAGCCTCGTATTGTGACAAATCCAAACCTTGGGTTGCAGCATAGCACCAATTTGTTGAAGCTGGATTATAAAAATACAGAGAACTTGTACCTTCTGAATGATAGGAAGTACTTACGTATGGATAGTTTGTTGTAGTATAGTTGGTATGACGAGTCCAGCAAGCCGGGAAATAAGCTTGGCCTGAACCACCCAATCCTTCAAAACCTTCAGCATAAGGTAAAACATCGGTAGGCAAACATTTGGTTTGAAAATCAATACTGGTTGACCAAACACTTTCATCACCACCACACAACGCTTTAACATACACATCATAATGTGTATTATCGGAAAGATCATTCAAAGTATAAGGATGTTCGTATGCTGTTTCGGGAGTTCCCTCTTCCGGGTTCTGACCATGTTCAACAGCGACGACAGCCCAAGATGTTTCATCTCCACGTGGCGACCAGTCAATAGTAGCACCATTGGAAGCCACATTGGAAACCGTAACATCAAAAGGTTTCAAACAAGTAGGCGTATTGTATAAGTTAACATTATCAATATATAAGTTTTCGGTTTGACCATGACCATACACCTTGAAAGCCACCTGGTGACCTTCACCCATATATTCAGTCAAAGCAACTTCAAATTCTTCCCATTCGTTGGCGGTTGTTACCTGAACGCTGTCCAAAGCGACAAAGCCATTGGCACTTAAGGAGTCCATTACACCAACATACAATTTGTAGTTCACGTTGCCTGCACGCATCATAAATGAAACCGACAAGTCTTGAACATTGTAGGAATCTTCCATATCGGGCATTACAGCAATATTGTAATTACCAGAAGTGGCATAGAAATACAATGAATAAGGTGCGCTGAAGTTGGTCGTTGAAGTATAGGGATATGTGCTATAGGTGGTAAATTTTGACCAACACCAAGGCATCACGCTTGAACCTGAAGCGTCGTCAAAATTATCAGTATAAGGAATGGTAACCTGAGCACATTCCGTACGGACATTGCTAAACATTCCCCAAGAACTACCGCATGAGGTGCGGATATAAATGTCGTAAGCCGTATTGGGTTCCAATCCGGAAATCACATAGGTCGTTTCACCAATAGGGAATGCCAAAGATTCGTCCATGGTGGAGTCGTGGGGCATACAAACCACATCCCAAGAATTATCAGATTCCACGGCGGGAACAAAGCTAAACTCGATGGAGTTGTCGGTGATTTCGCCAAGAGATCCTGACAAAACAGGACCGCAATCCAAACCTTCAATATAAATGTTGTCCACGGCACCAGCCTGACC
>JAZUEE010000103.1:0-3495 GCA_045639985.1 Bacteroidales bacterium | reverse complement strand
GGTTTCCTATAATGACATCGAATTGCATATTCTTGAAAATTTCGTTTAAGTTTTTGTGAATGAATGGATAAGCATAGTTTTCAATGGTTTCGATACGGTCGTATTGCGCACGGTTGGCGCCGCAGTGCTTACACTTGCCGTTCACCCAAATGTGTTCACATCGCATGTAACTCAGATTGCCTTGCTCTTTGTTGCCAAAGCATTGTGCTACAGAGTATTTACCATCAGCTTTTTTGGCACAATACAACGTGCGACGGCTCATCTCGGCAGTAAGTTGCGTGAGTGCTATGCCAAACAGTTGCATGCCCATAATATGGTCAATGCGCTGCTGCAAATCCGGAATCTTTTTCTCCAAACCCACTAAAAGTCGCTTGGCTATCTCGCGCAGAAAAACGCCGCTTTTGCTGCAAGGGTCAAGAAACTTGGCATTCGGGTCGCTGAAAATGTCTTGCGGAAGCATGTCGAGCATTCGGTTGGCCAGTTCGGGCGAAGTGAAAACCTCGTCGCTGCTCAGGTTGGCCAGACAGTTGAGGATGTCAGAAACCGTATTTTTCATAGCGTGTGAATTTTGGTGTAATGAACCAAAGGAAACTCACGCACAGGCTCGTCAAACTGCTGTGCGTCACCATTTTCGTCGAAAAGCGAATACTGATGTTCCTTTCTGACTAAGAAATCGAACTGGAAAACGCGCCGCTGCACCTTATCGCCTACGAAAGTCCATTCGCTGAATACAATGGGCTTGCCATCAGCAGCGGTATAGGTCAAGGCATCGCCCTGCACGATGTTGTGTTGCAACAGGTAATGAATGTTCTGTAAAAATTCATCGTCTTGTAGAGACGTGCCGTGGCGCGTTTCCTCAGATGTACCATGACACGTCGCCACAACAAAGTCATACAAGCGCTGGCGGCATTGCTCCGCATTATCTGGAAGCAATTCAATGCCATAGATGGAGGCAACGGCCTGCAAAGCGTATTTCTTCCATTCAGTGCCGGCATAACGCTGGCCGACAACCGACATTTTGCGGCGCAGGATTTCGATGAGAAAATTGCCATCGCCGCAAGCGGGTTCAAGGAAACGGCTGTCAATGCGAAGTGTCTCGTCCTTCACAAGGTCGAGCATTGCATTCACCTCTCGCGGATTGGTGAATACCTCGCCGTGGTCCGCCACCCGCTTTTTCGATTTTGCTTGGGTGTTTTCGGGCATTCGTTCGGTTTTAGGCGCGTCTGCCTTTTTACCTAAAACCTATCAAGCCAAGCACAAAAGAAACGTGGACGAATCTTATCCACATTCCGGGTGCTTGGCCAGAACCCATTACCTCAGATAAGAACGCCCACGTTGTACGCGGACGCTCACTGTTATCTTCTGAGGCAATTTCCTATGCGGCCAAGCTTTGGAATGATTTCAGAATAGCAGCAAACGCTATGATTTATAATATGTTAGTTTATCCTGTAGTCTTTATGTTTTTTTGTCAATTACTTTCTTTTCTATTTTTTGCAAGAACAAGGCGCAAAAATACACAAAATTATCACCCATTTTCGAAATTGGATTTTTTGTTGTACGTTTGCCGTTGGAAATTTTACAGTATTATCCTTATGACATTTGAAGAAAAAATACACGAAAACCTATATCAATACCTCCTGTCACAAAACGAAATAGACACCCGTTTTCCCGATGCCATCGACATCGAGGACAAGTGGCCGTCCATCGGGCAATCCTATATGGCCGACGGCATTAGAGAGTTCAGAGACTACCCCACCGTGAGCCTCGGCTGGATGATGTACGTCGGTATGGCGGTGGCCAAGTTCTGGGACGAAGAGTGGGAAATCTATGGCAACCTTGAAGACCTGTACCTCTATTTGCGCGACAAGGAGGGTTTCGACAGTATGGACGAATACATCCGCCGCGACGTGCTGCAACTTCACACGCCCGACTACGACACCACAGAGGCCTTGGTGCAGTCGTGCGCTGAAATGGCCTATTCCGCCCTCCGCCACGAAAACATAGAACCCGGCACGCAGCAGGCTTTTGAGGCATACGTCGCCTGCCTGCACCAACTCTAACTTATGGGTGCCTCCGTGCAACTTTACCGGATGGGATACAAGATGCAGGCGCTGGGATAGTGTGGCAATGCTGTGATTTGGATATCACTTAAAAAGCATTCCCCAACAGCCAGTCTATCGCGTTAATTTTGCGTATGCCATCATAATCGCCACCAGCATCTACATCCAAAGTCAACAGATATTTCGGATAATTATCAGACAGACTTTGTAGCGGCTTCAATTCTCGGGCAAGTGTCTCGGGTTCTCGAACCGTTTCCGCAATCTGATAATAACTGAGCCCTCCTTCATCAATGGCTACAAAATCTATTTCCAAATTATCGCATTTACCGATATACACCTGCGAATGCCGACGCAATAATTCCAGATAAATGATGTTTTCCAACACTCGACCCGAATCAAATTTTCTTGTACCTAAAAGCATCATTCGGAATCCGGGATCAACAACATAGTATTTTCCCAATGATTTCAGATATTGTTTCCCTTTAACATCGTACCGCTTTGCTTTGTATATGATAAAACTCTCTTCCAAGCATTTGAGATAACGCTCAACAGTCTTTGTATCTATCTTCCTTCCGTTAGAAGTCATTGCATCGGCAATACTTTTCGACGAAACTGGATTCCCGATATTGTCAAAAATGAATTCCACCAGACTTTGCAACATTAGGACATCTGCGATTTTGTTTCGTGCAACCACATCCTTAAGAACGATTGTATTATACAAACTCTGCAGATATTCGTATATAAGATCG
The DNA here is from genome assembly GCA_045639985.1 of Bacteroidales bacterium. GTDB lineage: Bacteria > Bacteroidota > Bacteroidia > Bacteroidales > WCHB1-69 > F23-D06. Next base: position 686 of record JAZUEE010000103.1, on the reverse strand, counting down.
GACCTTTTTTCTAAAGAAGGAACAAATGGGAAAGATCCAAAACGAGTATAATCCACATATAACTTTTGCGTGTCGGAAATCGAATTTTCAAATGTGGAATATTCCAAAAATGATAGTGGAAGCATTTTGATTTCAACATAGCGACCAGATATCAATGTGGCAATTTCCGAAGACAGCAAATCGGCATTACTTCCTGTAATATAAACATCTGCATTGTTTTTTATATAAAGAGAATCTATGATTTGAGTGAAATCTTCCACAATTTGTATTTCATCAAAAATAAAGTAATTCATTTTATCCGGACTCATCACGGATTTTATATATGAATACAGATTGTCTGGATTACGCAAGGATTTGTTGTCGTAATCCTCAAAATTCAGGTAAATAATCTGGCTACTCTCAACACCTGATTGGAGTAGATGATTTTTGAACAAATCCAACAGCGTAGATTTACCGCATCGACGCACTCCTGTTACGATTTTAATAATCGGTTTGTCTTTATAATCAAGCAATTTCTTGAAATATACCGGCCTGTTGACATTTTCCATAACAATTATTTTTGAGATTGCAAAAATAATATTTTTTGGGAATACAATCCAAAAACTTTTTGTTTTTATGATATTTTTGGAATAAAGTCCAAAAAATATTGCCCCCCCCACTATTGAATCTCCATACACAACGTCATT
>JAZUEE010000102.1:0-7972 GCA_045639985.1 Bacteroidales bacterium | reverse complement strand
GCAGCACCTTCTCTGACGAACCAATTTGGACGTTGAGCGACTTTGGCGTATTCACCGACCAGCAAAGCACGCACGCCACGGTGGATGTGAACTCATTGGCTGGACAATCCAACGTGAAGTTTGCCTTCAGCTACGAAGGAGCCGTTTGCCAAGTTCTCATTGACAACATCTACCTTTACCACGGCGCAAGTCCGGTCTCCGTAGCCGAGTTGGACAGTCCGCAGGCAATCCTCTTCCCGAACCCTGCGCACGATGTTTTGCACATCCAAACCGCCACTTCCATCTCACGCATTGAAGTTTTCAATTTGGCAGGTCAGCACATCACCACGCACGAAGCCAGCGGCAGCGACGTCCAGCTGAGCACCTCCAACTGGGCACCGGGCATCTATCTGCTCAAAATCAACACCACGCAGGGAATTGTTAATCAGAAAGTCGTTATCGTGAAATAGTCTCCATTATGAAATGTGCATTGAAGCTCATATTGTTGCTCTACTGTTTTAGCGAGTGCCACGCTGTCGCGCAACAGGCAGACAGCTGCCGCCATCCGCTGCCCACATTCAACACGTATCTGTTGGAGCGGAGTCTCAGCCACAACATCCAGACGGCGTGCACATCGTCTCTACTCTCGCAGCAATCATTTGCCGATTTGATGACTCGGAAGACCTTTGAAGACAAAGGCATTTTTGCCCCGGCAAAGCAGACTCAGCACATTCGTTACTTCCTGCCCGTCACCAAAGACAGCACTGCCGTGAAAGAGATTTATTTTCCCAAAGATCCGCACGCGGACATTCCATATTAGGTAGTAACTTTTGACAGAGAGGGGTTGAGCTCACAATTCTGAACGTTTTATATTTATTCAACACATATAAAAAATGGTTTTCAGCAGTATCGAATTTTTATTCTTCTTCCTACCGGCCGTCTTGGTGCTGTACTACTTAGTACCCAAGGGCGGCAAAAACTGGGTGCTGTTGTTAGCTTCCTTGCTTTTCTACGCCTGGGGCGCGCCCGACTTCATCTTCATTTTCATTGCCTCTATGTTAGGCAATTTCTTCATCACGAGATGGATGCACAACACCTCAAAGCCTAAGCGGAAGAAAACGCTGCTCACCTTTTCCATCATCTTGAATTTGGGCATCCTCGCCTACTTCAAGTACATGAATTTCTTTCTTGACAACATCAACCTCCTTCTCAACCTTACCAATCACAATCTGATTTCTTTCACCAGGATTGCGCTGCCCATCGGCATCTCGTTTTTCACTTTCCAGTCGCTCACCTACACGGTAGATGTCTATCGGGGAGTATCCAAGCCCTTGGACAAGTGGAACGACTACATGCTGTACATTGCCCTGTTCCCGCAGTTGATTGCCGGGCCGATTATCCGCTACAACACCATTGCAGAGCAGTTAGTGCATCGCGACATCACGATGGAAGACCGCGTCTTGGGTTTTTACCGTTTCGTCATCGGATTGGGCAAAAAAGTGCTGATTGCCAACACCGTGGCCGTTGTCGCAGATGAAATTTTCACCATGGACTACGATGTGATGTCCTCAAGCACAGCATGGATAGGCATTCTGGCATATACTTTCCAAATCTATTTCGATTTTTCGGGTTACTCCGACATGGCCATCGGATTGGGCCGTATGTTGGGATTCCGTTTCACCGAGAATTTCAACGCTCCCTACATCAGTCGCAGCATCACCGAGTTTTGGCGGCGTTGGCACATCACCTTGGGAGCTTTCATGAAAGAATATCTTTACATTCCCTTGGGAGGTAACCGTGTATCGAAGGCACGGCTCTATTTCAACCTCGGTTTTGTATTCCTTATTTCGGGATTATGGCACGGGTCATCCTGGAACTTTGTGCTTTGGGGTGCTTTTCACGGGGCCTTCCTCATTATGGACAGGGCCTTTCTGTTGCGCATCACCGAGCGTATCGGCAAGTTGCCCGCCATGATGCTCACCTTCTTCGTTGTGGCACTCGGCTGGGTTATCTTCCGCGTGGAATCACTTACCCCGGCCATGCATTTTTACCGGGCACTGTTCGCTTTCCGAAGCGGCACACACGTCACCCTTTCAGCACATTTTATCGTCTTCTTCCTAATTGCCGCACTATTTGCCTTCCTACCCGCGTTCCAATTTGGGGACAAATTACTAAACACCGTGTTTGCCGAGCACTATAGTCGCCGTACAACCATTGTAATGCTCGCCATTATCATTATTCTATTCATACTATCTGCCGGCGCCCTCTGCGTCTCCGACTTCAATCCCTTCATATATTTCAGATTTTAATGAAAGACAAACGCTTCCATATTATCTTCGCCGTCATTCTGGTCATGTTGCTGCTTCCCGCCGTACTGGAAATCGGCCATTTCAATTGTTGGGAACTGAATGGCTACACGGAGCCCATCCAACCGGTCAAGCTCACTTATGCCAACTACCGAAACTTCAAATTCCAAGATTACTGCAAAAAAAAGGCAGAAGAAAAACTCGGATTCAAAAGCTTGTTTGTTCGAAGTTACAACCAATTCCTATATTCATTGTTTGGAGAAATCAGCAACAAAGACATCATTATAGGTAAAGATGGGCATTTGTTCCACAAACAATATACGGACGAATATACGGGTATTACCTTGAAAAAAAAGTACGGCACCCTTGATAAAGCCAAAGCCGCCGCATTGAAAAATGTACAGGAAACCTTACGCCTTATTGACACGTTAAAACAACACAACATTCCCGTATTAATCGTTTTAGCGCCATCCAAGACAACTATTTATCCTGAATATCTTCCTGATAATATTCGGAACAAGGCATTCCCTTTTTCTCTAATAAACTATTATGCCACTTTATATAAGCAAAATGGCATTCCTCATATTGACTTCACGCCGATTTTCAAAGAGATGAAAAAAAATGCGAGCTACCCCTTATACACTCGTTATGGCACGCATTGGGATGCCTCGACCATACCGTTTGTGGCAGACACCTTATTACGCAAAATTTCGGAAATCAGCAACCACAAGCTACCTGACATCCAATATCTCGATAGTAATTATACTAAAAGATATGTTTTGGGAAGCGACAAAGAATTGGAACAAATCAGCAATCTCCTTTTCCCGATGTATCGAGAGAAGATTCCGAACCCCATCTTCAAATTAAAACCATCCACAAGCACTCGAAAACCCAAGTTACTCATCGTGGCAGACAGTTACTACACTCAACTGGAAGGCAGCTGTTTCAAAGATGCTTTTGAAGTGGTGGATTATTGGAAATACAACGAAGATGCCTATTCCACCGATCCAAAGCATTCCGGGAAAGTAGCTATACTTAATCGTTATCGCATTCTCACAGAAGCGGATGTGGTGGTTGTGATGTACACTTCCATATTCGCCTACGAATACCTGTTTGGATTTGCCAACACCGCACAGCAAACGTTAGCCCAAGGCGACCATTATGATTTAGAATCGGCCATACAAAACGTTATAAAGCGCATCAAATCTGACCCTGTATGGTTCAAATCCGTAAAAAAGCAAGCCAAAGAGCGACACATTTCCATAGAACAAAGTCTCCGTGACAATGCCAAGTATGTAATTGAGCAAGCGAATAAGAATCAATAATCAAGCATACCAGACATGCGCTATGCGTTGAAAATCCATTTATAGTTGAGATGTGGAAAAGCGCAGCATTCGGAAACCCATCGTAGTATGTAGTGCCATCTTTCTTATTCTCCTATCATTCAGTATCTTTTTATGATATTACGTATGCCATTCTACCAATTGATGTTGTCATTATCCGCCGTGTTTCTTTTGATAGTCGTGATGCAGATAGTCTTTCCGCGGAATAACAAATGATGCGCAACGCGCCCGTAGAGACGGTGCAGTGCACCGTCTCTACCTGATTTTCAACAATTTTCTCTTCACGGCCCAGGCATCGCTCCATTTTTCACGTTACTTATAGTATAACGTAAAAACCAAACTTTCATAATCACGTACTATAATTGTAAATTGTTCATTGTTAATTGTTCATCACCCAATATTTCCAACACTTTGCGGTCAACCGCCTATCCCGTTCATTCGTTTCCATTCCTTGAAGAACTCCGGAGTGTGAAGAACGAGATTATAATTGAGGTCTAAAAAAACCTGGGTGGATTGGCCCGTGGCCATCAACTCGTCAGTTTCGCGATTGCGGATTTCGTAATCGAAAATCACCTTTGCTGAATCAGAATCATGGTACGTGATTACCACCTTGATTTTGTCCTGATAACGAATGGCCTTCTTATAATGGAATTTCAGATCCACTAACGGAGCATAAAAGCCCAATTCAAACATGTGAAGATATTCCAAGTGATATGTCTTTCCGAACAATTCACGTGCATCCTCAAAATAAAGTGCGTAATTGCCATGCCATACGATACCCATCGAATCAACTTCACTAAAACGAACGTCTATATCTTTTTCAACACGTAACTTATCCATCTTTAATCATTTATCATTAACCATTAACCATTAACCCTTAATCACAACACAAACACCTTCATATCGCACCGCGCGATGGATTCTCCCTGCACTGCGGATTCCGCGTGAACGATAATGGCATCAAACACGACGGAATCGACTGTTACGGCTGTTTCTATTCGTTCCCCCACTTCGGGTAATCTTGCCACCTCGAAATTACTTATGGAACCGATAACACCGATACGGACAGGTTTGTCCTTGTTGAGCCAACCAATGCGGGTCGCACATGTCTGTGCGATATTCTCCATCAGCCCGGCTTCTGTAAACTTGCCATCGTGCACGAACAAATTGCCGGCACAAATCTGAAAATCCGTGCGGACGACAATCTCATCGCAAGACAAGAGGTTGTCCACCATAACAAAAGGCGGACGTTGTGGGATATAGGGTAATGCGGTAATCATTGTGGTAATGCGGTAATACGATAATGTGATAATGCGATAATACGATAATGCGATAATACGATAATGCGATAATGTGCTACGCAGTCAATCTTTAAACCTTAAACCTTAAACCTTAAATATTCGCCCTCAAGCACGACATTTAATATACGGAGTGACTATACTTGAAACCTGAAACCTGAAACTTGAAACCTGAAATATTTGCCCTCAAGCACGACATTTAATATACGGAGTGACTTTACTTGAAACTTGAAACCTGAAACTTGAAACCTGAGACCTGGAGCTACCTCACGCTGCACTCCATTATACTGTGTCCCAGGCCCAGTCCGTCGTGGATGGTGTCTATTTTGAGGCCAGCGGCTTCCACGCAACGTGCCATGTCGCCGGAATAGTACATTTTGCTGTTTCCATTGGCAATGGCCGTGAAGTAGATGCTGATTTGTGCCAAACAATAAGAAGCCGTTTCAAAGCGCTGTCTGTCCCAGAAAGTCTCCATAATGTACAGTTTGCTGCTTCCGTCCATAGATTTGGCGGCGCGGGAGAGTATGCTGGTGACTTCCTCTTCAGAGAAGCAGTCAAGGAACTGGCTCATCCAAATGGCGTTAAATCCTTTAGGGAACGGCACGCTCTTGTCCAGCAGATTGCAGCCGTGCCCGTGAATACGGTTGGCGCCATCCAAATCCTTGGTCTGCTCGCGCATCATCTCCAACTGCTGCGGCAAGTCCATAATGGTCACCTCAACATCTTGGTTGTAGGTAACGCACTGCGTTGCCCAACGACCGGTGTTTCCGCCCACATCCAACAAGGTTTTGGGATGTTTGGCAAAAACGATTTCCAAGGCCTGTTGGAAAGAGTTATCCGAATAGAAATGGTCAAAACCGAACCAACTCTTCTGTACTTGCGACGGGAGCTGCGAAAGTCCTTCATAAACGGTCGGCCACGTGCCGAAGACCTTCAGTCCTTCGGGTTTCCCATGGAGGATGGCCTCCTCCAAATTGAAAAGGCCCAAGTAGTTGACATCGTGATTGAAATCCATGTTCACGCGCGCCATATCGTCATTGAGCAAAAACCAACCGGCTTTGGCCAAGAAGAATTTGTCGTCACGCATCAAAATGGTGCCAATCGTCAACGATGACTCCAACAGCACTTTCGCACCATAGATTGAAAGATTGGCCTTGTCGGCAATCTCTTCCATTGTAAGCCCGTCTTTGGCATCATCCAACATCTTGAAGATGCCGAATTTGACCATCAATCTGGAAACTTGGAACACAATAGGGCCGAAGGCTATTTCCTGGGCCAATCGTTGTGCCTGAATTGCCGTAAAACGCTCTTTTGCGTACATTTCTTTTTGCGGAGACTCGAGATTCATTTTTATAATGCGATAATGTGTTAATGCGATAATGCGATAATATGATAATAAGATGACGTAACTTTGAAACCTGAAACTTGAAACTTGAAACCTGAAACTTGAAACCTACAGGGAAGGCCAAAACTCATAGTAGTTGAACCATTGTTCCGGGTATTTTCGAAGTATATTTTCTATAGATTGAACATATTGAGACAACAGGCCTTCGACTTTTTCAGTGACAGTGGTTGCCGTATCGGGGACTTCCAAAGGGACCAAATATCCGGTATATCGGCTACCTTTTTCCTTCATAATAAAGACGGAGACCATCGGAACTTCCAGTTGGGCGGCCATACGAAACGTGCCAACAGGAAAATCAGCGGGATGCCCGAGAAAGTTGACCCTTTTCTTTTTGGGACTTCCAAATATACGGTCGCAGAGGATGGTCACAATCTCACCATTGTCTAAAGCATTTTTAATAGTAAACAGATGCGACATGTCCGGCAGAACAGGAATGAGTTTCACATTGTTCTCGCCAAAGGTCTCTGATCGCCTTTCCTGCATGGCTTTGGTTTCGCCACCAAAGATAATGCCGTTGATGGCTTTGCGATCCTGCTTCATACAATGCCCTAACAGCTCAAAATTCCCGATATGGGAACCAGCCAAAATAAAGCCCTTGTCCTGCTGAAGGAGATTGTCGAAGATTTCCGGATTGCGCACATCCACTTGGAACTGCTCGCTACGTCCGGCCAATAAGGCGAACTTGTCAATCACAACGCGCCCGAAGGTGAAGGCATTGCGAACATTTGCACGGAAAGCATCCCATTTCCCGTATCCTAAAATACGATGGAAATAATGATAGATGGCATTATTCGTCTTGCGCGCAAAAATCAAACAAAACGGAATAATCAGATACAATACCGGATAGAGTGTCTTCGCTTTGACATGCTTGAGTATGAAGAACAAAGACTTCTGTCCGAACGTACCACCGCTCGTTTTCCCCTGCCACTGCCTGGCCTCAGACATCCTTAATTTACTTTGCTTACAATGTAATCATAGAATTGTCCCAACGTGCGAACATCCTTCATCTCTTCCGGTTTGATTTTGAAACCGAATTTCTTTTCTACGATGACAACGATATCTACAAAATCAAGACTGTCAATGCCTAATCCTTCTTTCAAGAGGGCATCCTCTTTCAACAAGTTTTCTTCAATTTCAATCTCTTCTACTAAAAATTCGTTGACGGTTTTGATAACTTCTTCTCTTTGCATACTGGATTTTTTTTGTAATCTGTGATCAGTGAATTGTGATCTATATAATTTTATTTTTTAATTTTCTTTATGACAAGTGCGCTGTTGGTACCGCCAAAACCGAAGGAATTGGACAGATAGGTATCTATGTTTTTCTCCTGAGTTTGGTTGACGATATTCAGGTTTTTGGAATACTCATCAGGGTTTTCAAAATTGATGTTGGGAGCAATGAAGGAATTGAGCATCATCAGATTGGAATAGACGATTTCGCTGGCGCCTGCCATCCAGCACTCGTGCCCAGTCATGGACTTGGTAGAGCTGATTGGCGTACGGAACTCGGCAAACATTTTGTCCAACGCTTTGGCTTCCAACTCGTCGCCTTGCACGGTAGAAGTTGCGTGGGCATTGATGTAGTCGATATCCTTGGCAGCCACACCCGCGTCTTTGAGGGCGCGTTCCATTGCGATAACAG
>JAZUEE010000101.1:0-12658 GCA_045639985.1 Bacteroidales bacterium | reverse complement strand
ACATGGCTACGATCCGACTTCCAATTTGATGAAGTTGTCACGGTGTTGGGGCGTTTCATTGTAAAGGGCAATCTTGATGTCACCCATGGATGTTTGGATAAGTATTTGTGTCATAGATTCTTTTTTTGTTTCAACTGTGGTGCTTTGTTTCTTCTGGTCATTTTCAATCTTCTTTTGGGAAGAACAGGAAGTGGCTGAAATTAAGACCAAGAGCATGCAAATTTTTGCAATATTTTTCATAATACGTTGAATATAAATATTTTAGATATAATTCCCCTAATAAAAAAGGAACGGCAAAGATACAAAAAAAGTGAAAAACGGAATAAAATCATTTTTTGTATTTTTGCAGCCACTTTTAACATCATTTATTAACCTAAATTCTAAAAAAATGAAAAAAGTATTATGTGTATGCGCTGCATGTTTAGTATTAGCTTGTTTTACAACTTCTTGCAATAAAAAATGCACATGCAAAACCTATGCTGCAGGTGTTGTTATGAAAACAACCGAAATGGAATTGGATAAAGGCCAAAAATGCGCTGACTACACTCAAATTGTAGTGGAAGATCCAAAAACCGGCATTGAATGCAAATAATTCAATTTTAGAAAATGTTTAGCCCCTTTTATAGGGGCTTTTTTTATTTTTGCCGCCGTATTTTTTGAATGTAAATGAATAGTATGACTATAAATATCATTACTCTTGGTTGTTCCAAAAATGTTGTCGATTCAGAAGTTGTCGCCGCCCAACTGCAAAAGAAAGGACATCGAGTCTTTTTTGAAGGAACAATGAAAAGCGATTGCGTGATTTTGAATACGTGCAGTTTTATTGGCGATGCGCGTGAAGAGTCCGTGAATGAGATTTTGGAGCAATTGGAACGCAAAAAGCACCGTCAGGTGAAGAAAGTTTTTGTTGTCGGTTGCTTGGCGCAACGCTGTAAATCAGAGTTGGAAGAATCTCTTCCAGAAATAGATGGCATCTTCACTTTTGAGGAACTTTCCAAACTTGTTGAATCTGATAATTTCGAGTTGCTGGGTACTTCCGAAAGGTTGCTTTCCACTCCGAGACATTATGCTTATTTGAAGATTTCCGAAGGTTGCGATCACCAATGTTCCTATTGCGCCATTCCGTTGATTCGCGGCAAACAGATTTCCAAGCCGATCCCGTTGTTGGTGGAGGAAGCCCAGAAACTGGCCGACCAGGGTGTCAAGGAGGTGATGCTTATAGCACAGGATTTGACGTATTATGGGGTTGACCTAACCGGCAAACGTGAATTGGCTGCCCTGATGGAGGCCTTGGCGCAAGTCAAAGGCATCGAGTGGTATCGATTGCACTATGCCTATCCGCTCAATTTCCCATTCGAGATTTTGGATGTGATGAAGAAATATCCGCAGTTCTGCCACTATTTGGATATTCCCATCCAGCATATCAATGACGAAATCCTGAAAAGTATGCGTCGCGGCGGTAGTGCGGCATACATATATAATATGGTAGAACGCATTCGAAAAGAAATCCCGGACATTGCTTTGCGAACCACGCTTATCTCCGGTTATCCTACCGAAACACGCGAACAACATAAGGAATTGGTTGAGTTTGTTAAGCGCACGCGTTTCGACCGGTTAGGTGTTTTCACCTATTCGCAAGAGGATGACACGCCGGCTTACGAATTGGGCGATCCTATTCGCACCTCGGAAAAGAACAAGCGCCAAAACGAAATAATGCGTCTGCAAGAACAAATATCCCTCGAACTCAACGAGGCCAAAGTGGGTAAGACGTTCAAGGTTATTATTGATGCGGAGGATCAGGATTTTTATATCGGCCGTTCGCAATACGATTCCCCAGAAGTGGATAACGGTGTACTTATCAATAAGGACCGTGCCTTGACTATTGGCGAATTCTATAATGTCAAAATCACGGAGGCCTCCGAATACGATATTTACGGAGAAATCTGTTAAATCAGTATTTTTTTTCCATTTTTTATGTATTAAGTAATTCAGAATTTTTACACATATATATAAATTGTTGATTATGAGTTTTATATAATCTTTTATAGATAGTACTATTTTATAATAATTTTATTATTATTGCAAATAAAATTATAAAATATTATGACGGTTCAAGAATGGATAGAAGCTCATCCTGAAAAAAGGCTTCCTAAGGGTAAGAAGAATAAAATAGCAAACCTGAAAAAGATTTTCAAGGATAAAATTTGGGTGGCAGACGATGCCTTTTCAACACCTGTTTACGCTAATGAGAAGTAATGAAAGTTCTGTTAGATACACAAACCATAGTAAATTACTTACGCACGAATTCAAGTTTGCCCACAATCATTCAAGATTTTGTGGAAGACTATGATAATACCTGTTTTGTCAGTGTTATCAGTTTGCACGAAATTGTAATCAAAACAGCCAAAAACAAAATGCGATTTGATTACAATTTAACAGAAACTATGGAATATCTGGAGCAAGAAGGTATTGGAATTATCGGATTATTGCCAAGCCACATACAAGAAGTTGAAAAATTCGAGCAATATGCATGTCATAAAGACCCATTTGACAGATTGTTAATAGCACAATGTATAGCAGAGAAACTCACTTTTTTAACGACAGACTCGAAAGTTCCCTTATACCAAAAATGGGGCTTGGAATATCTGCAATATGATAATTAATCACTATAATGAAAGGTAGAGAAAACAAACCGCACATCGGCATTTTCGGACGACGCAACAACGGTAAAAGCTCGCTTATCAATGCGATTACCGGACAGGAAACCGCCATTGTGGATTCTTTGGCGGGCACCACCACCGACCCCGTGAAGAAGTCTATTGAGATTTTCGGCATCGGACCCGTTGTGATCATTGACACTGCCGGTATTGACGATGAAGGCATCATCGGGCAAAAACGTATTCAAAAGTCTTTGGAAATAGTCAAAGCCATTGACTTTGCCTTGTTAGTGATTACCAACCACGATTTTGGCGAACCTGAGCAAATGCTTGTTGACAAATTCAACGAATATGAGATTCCGTATTTGGTTGTCAATAATAAGTCTGATATTGCGCAAGCGGTATGCAATACGGAGTGTAGTTCTATTATGGAGGTGAGTGCCAAAACGGGCGAAGGTATTCCCGCCTTGCTGTCGGAAATTGTGCGTCAGATGCCGTCGTCGGCCTATATATCCCATTCTCTTTTGGGAGACATCATTACAGAAAATGACACGGTGGTATTGGTGACACCCATAGATAATGAAGCGCCTGAGGGCCGCTTGATTCTTCCACAAGTGCAACTTATTCGTGATATATTGGATAATGATGCGGTGGCCGTTGTTCTTAAAGAGGATAAAGTGGCTGATTGGTTGCACCGTAATCCTGCGCCAAAATTGGTTGTAACAGACAGCCAGATGTTTGCTCGAGTGTCGAAAGACGTTCCGGACGAGATTCCTTTGACGGGCTTTAGTGTGGTGCTGGCTCATCATAAGGGGGATTTTGAACATTATTTGCAAGGCACGTCCTATTTAGACAAGTTGCAGGATGGAGATTATATATTGATGCTGGAATCTTGCACGCACCTCACTTCCTGTGAGGACATTGGCCGGGGAAAACTTCCTCGCTGGATTCAGAAATATACCGGAAAAACCTTGCACTTTGATTTTGTATCTGGGTTGAACACTCTGCCGGATATCGAAAAATATGCCATGGTGATTCAATGTGGCGGCTGCATGATTACGCGCAAACAAATTATGAATCGATTGAGACCAGCCGTGGAACGCGGCATACCCGTGTCTAATTACGGCATGGTGATTGCCTATATGAATGGCATTTTCGATCGCGCCGTCAGACCATTTGAAAAGAATAAGGAATCCTAAAAGTCTGTTCCGATAGAGAATGAGAACATTCCTTTTTTATTGGTGATTTTATAATCTTCCACACCCCAGGCATAATCCAGTCGGAGGAAATAACCTAAAATAGAGAAACGTAATCCAACGCCGAATCCGCCCACAAACGGATCGACTTGCCGTTTGATTACGGCGGTAATTGGTCCGGAGGTTACGTAACGGGTGTAGAGGCAGTTGTCGTCGGAGTAGGGCGTGAAACCTGTCCAGGCGGTTCCGAAATCCCCAAAAATATTCAGTTGCATAGAATTGAAAAGGCCGAAGGAAACTTGATGTCCGGCAATGAGTTGGACAAATGGGATGCGCAATTCTCCGCTGAGCAATACGAAGGAGGTGCCGTTCCGGATGTTTTGGGAGAATCCCCTCATGTTGGTGGCCAACGTCTGATAGGCGTAATTCTTGCTGAGGTCAACCCAGATGTCGCGGTTGAACTTGGCGTTTATCCAGTTATCTACCCCTCCCATAAAATAGACCAATCGTGCGGAGCCGACATTGGTGGAGGCGGCGGCGCGTACGGCGAAGGTCATGTTCTTGTATAATTTGAACGATTTGCGCGCATCTAAACCAATGACCAGAAGGTTTTGTGTCTCCTTTTCGGCGCGTTGCTCATATTCGGCAAAGATTTTCACTTTCGAGCCGCGCCATAAATTTGTGAACATTTCTTTGGAAGAGTCGAAAATGTATTCCAATTTAACACCCGCCCATACATGGCGCTCGTCGGGATATTTCAAGGTGTAGTCGCTCAAGGCCTGAATCACATTCGTTTCATATCGTCCGTTAAATGTGAGTCGTAAGCTGGTTGTTTTATTGAAAGGGAACTTCAGCGTGTAAAAAATACTATTGGAGGTTTGTCTATATAGAAAATCACTTGTTGAGGTGGAAAGCGATTGGCGATATAGAGTGATTTGCCTATCTAATCTTTTAGATAGATTTTCATAACTGAGCATACACTCGTAGTTCTGTAAATTGAACGAGAGCCGAAATCCGCCCGTGATACGGTAATCTTCGAAAAGGTCGTTAATGCCGAACATGAATAAGGCGTTGAATCCCGTGTTTAGATATATGGGTGAAGTTCCGCCTTCAAATTGCTGGTATGACGTGTTTAAGAAACTGAAATCGGCTTGGGTGACCAGTTTGTTCATGGAATATTGAACCCGATATCCGGTGGCTACGGGAATGTAAAAATCAGGTTTTTGCCTTTGAGAAGATGAGGCAGAGCTGCTCCCTTGGGTGTTTGCGGATTCTTCGTAAACTTGGAAAAAGCCGTGCTGGATGGGTTGTGGCTTGACGCCATGTCGAATGCTGTCACTCTCCAACTGGTCTTGGGTGTTCTTCACTTCTTCTCGTAGGAGCTTGTTGTGGAAAACGGATGGAGAGAGATTTGATTGAGTGGATAAAGTCAAGGGGGAGAAATAGATACGTTTGACTTTCCCCTTCAAAAAAATGTCAGCGATGGTTTGGCTGCTGGGAGAATAGCTATGTTCAATAATGTTGTAGGAATAGTCTGTAAGAGGATTGGTTTTGGCAAAATAGGCATAATGAATACCCGTGTCAATGCGACTGATGGCACTATCAAAAACGGCCAAATATCGGTTGGTTATTCCATCTTTATTGCTTAAAAAGACTAATTGTTGGTCTTCAATTCGCTGCAAATCAGTCTCTTCGGCGTATGGAGTCTGGGTGACGCGAAGCAGAGCGGCATCTTTTTTCCCGTAATCGTATAAAAAGAGGTCAAGGTTCTTTTGTGGAACGGCCTCCATAAAATCGTCTTTTAGCAAAATGGAGTCGCGGTTTCGATTGGATGCAAAGACAATTTGTTTGGAATTGAGAAAAACGGGATTATAGTCATCGTAAAAGTCGTTCGTGAGATTTTGAAATGAGCGAGATAGAAAACTATAGATGAAAATGTCCGACTGCCCGTTTTTGAAGCCGGAAAACAGCATCATTTTTCCGTCAGGTGAGTAATTCCATGACGTGATTTTTTCCACATCAACTAAAAATCTTTTTTCCCATCTCTTCTTTTCGAGATTATACGGATAATAATAGCAGTGACCTTTGTCTTCAAGGGTCATGCCTAAAATGGTGCCGTCAGGATTCCAAGCCAGCAGGGGGAAGGTGAGATCGGGGTTGTCTTCGGTTCGGGCATATTTTTTGAAAATACATTTGGGATGCTTAGAGTTGGCCTGAAGCCATACTCGAATTTGTCCGGCCTCGTTTGTGACGAATGCAAAATTGTCTTCTTCCGGCGAAAAGCATAGTTGGTTATAGTTACGACGAGATTTAGGATGTTTGAGGATTCCGTTCCCATCGGGCATGGAGCGTTCGTGGTCAGGATGGTACATGACGTAGTAGTATTTGTACCAGTTCACTAACAAGTTTCGGAAAGTGGTTTCCGTGGCGTTGGCGAAGCCCCGTTCGACGGCTTTGGATGCGCGTGTGCCATAAAGAACTCTTGGAATGATGCTTGGTCCGTAAGTGTCAACGACGTATTTCCAAAAAGAATGTCCGGCGTATGTGGCATCTACAGGGGACAGTTCGTTGAAATCAACATATCGTTGGGTGAGAATGCCGTCTTTGACATGTGCATCTATATCGCTGTTCCAATATTGTCCGAAATAGGATGCAAGTCCATCATAAAACCAGTTGGAAACAGTCATAAGATAGTCTGCGGAAATATTGGACCCGACGGTGGCGCCTTCCACCAACCAATGGGCGTACAGATTCATCAGCCCGCTGCGAATCATCCGGTCGAAATGCTCCCGATTCCCATCAAAGTACAGGTATATTTTGGAACCGTAAATGTTGGTCATGCCTCCTTGATTGTAGAAGTCATCATTGTCGTATGCGAAATTCGATTCCCGAAAATCCTGCTGGGTGTTATAGACGATGAATTGGATTTTTTTTCGGGATGTGTAATTGAGTAGATTTTCAATTTCACGGATGTATTCTGGAACTTTGTAAAAGGTATATTGGGCTAATGCTTTGCCGGTAGGGTAAAAGTAGATGTCGTACTGCTCGGCGCGGAGATATTGCCAGTTGAAATTCTGATGTTGTACGCGGTTTTTCCCGAAACTGATTTGCGAGCCATTGTAGAATTGCGCGTGCGCAGTCTGTGGCAGACACGCGAATGTGTATGCGAACAGACAGATAGCCAGCAATTTGATGTAGAATTTCATCCGCAAAACGTTGTATTTATTAAAAGGCAGCAAACGTACAAAAAAAAGCTGTTGCGGCGTATTGAAAAAATTGTACTTTTGCCGCCCCTTGAAAAAGCTATGCGTTGAGAGGCGTATAGAACTTTGATTTCAAGGTAAAGTATTAATTATCAACATAAACCAACATTTATGGCAACAAGAATCAGATTACAAAGAAGAGGTAAAAAGAATCAACCTTTTTACCATGTTGTAATTGCGGATGGTCGTGCACCACGTGACGGACGTTTTATCGAAGATCTTGGTACTTACAATCCACTGACCAATCCAGCAACGCTCAACATCAATTTTGAACGCGCACTTTATTGGGTGGAAGCAGGTGCTACTCCTTCTGATACCGCTCGTGCGATTCTCAAACGCGAAGGCGTTTATTTGATGAAACACCTCCATGGCGGTATCGCTAAAGGTGCTCTCACCGAAGCTCAGGCTCAGCAGAAGTTCGAAGCTTGGAAACAAGAAAAGAACAGCAAGCTCAGCAACGTGGTTCGCGAAGAAGCCGACAAGGCTCGTAACATTAAGAAAGAACGTTTAGCTGCTGAAACGAAAGTTAAAGAAGCTATGTCAGCTAAGATTGCTGCTCGTAATGCAGAAATCGCTGCTGCTGCCGCTAAGGCCGCTGAAGAAGCTGCTGAAGCCGCTGCCGCTGAAGCTGCCGCTAATGCTGAAGAAGCTCCCGCAACTGAAGAAGCTGCTCCCGCAGAAGCATAATGAAAAACGACTATTTCTATTTAGGCACACTGACCAAACCCTTCGGATTGAAGGGTGATCTGTGTGCCTTTTTTGATACAGACAACCCTGAAAACTACTCCAATCTCCCTGCCGTCTTCCTTGATTTGGATGGCGAAAAAATCCCTTATAACATCGAACGCATCGCCTATCGCGGCAACAATCAGTTCGTCCTCAAATTCGAAGATATTGACCCAAACGAGGTCCGCGATTTTGTAGGCGTGGAACTCTATCTTCCGATGAGTGACCTACCTCCACTCCCAGGCAATCGTTTCTATTTCCACGAAGTCATCGGTTTCCGCGTGGTTGACGAACATAATGGCGACATAGGCAGTTGCCAAGATTTCCTCGAAGTCAGCAATAACCCTATTATGCAGGTGGACCACGATGGTACGGAAATCCTTATTCCCGCCTCCCAACAGTTTATTACAAAAGTTGATAGGGAAAACAAAATCCTTTACATCACCGCCCCGGAAGGACTGATTGACGTGTATCTTGGGTAGGAACGCGATGAATCGCGTCCGCAGAGATGGTCGCTACGCTCCTTTTTCACAAAGTATCCTAATTACCCTAATTGTCCTAATTCTAAAATGTAAATTTGTCTTAATGTGTCTTAATTAGGGAAATTTGTGGAAAGTACGCCGCAGGCGAAAATGAAATTTATAAAATAAAACATTGAATATCAACAGTGTAGGATAAAATTACAAAAAAAGTGTCTTTTTTATGTAATTTTTTACCCCTCTATTTCGTCATGTTATCAAAAGGCACATATTAAATTTAGTTCTCTCTAACTGCAAGTCCCTACACTAACCTTTCTCTTTGATTATTAACTTTAAATTTTAATATTATGAAAAAACACCTTACCCTTTTAGCAACGACCCTCTTTCTCCTCCTCGCCGTCCTCACCGCCTCCGCCCAGGGCGAGTGGAAGTGGGCGCACTACTGGAGCGGCGGTGATGAATCGGCAAGCAACTATTACAATAAAATCATCAACACAGCCTTTGACGATGATGGCAATATCTATGTCTATGGCTCAATGGGAGGACATGCTGTTTTTGATGGAGAACTATTCCATTATGATAACCACCCCCAAGTACTCTCTGACGATGAGCGGGCTATTTTGCTGGCCAAATTCGACACTTTGGGCAACATGCTGTGGTATAAGGTGGTGAAAAGCAGTACCGAAATGGCTTTCCCCTTGTGGATGGAGGTTCGAAACGACAAAATCACTATTGCGGGAAATTGCGGCTTTTATGGAAGCTCTCCTAATGACTGGCTGTATTATTTGGACACACTTGTTTTTAGAAATCAAATCAACAACATTCCTATGGAACAACAAGTATTACCGTTTAAAGCATACAGCAGGTGGACGTTCTTTGCCCAAATGGATTTGGACGGCAATCTGTTAGAAGACCATTTTGTGGTGGCGTATTCAAGAGAAAAGATTGTAAATGGATCAGATTCCATCAGAAAAAATACGTATTTGTGTATGAATGATATTAGCCCTATACACATAGGAGATGACGGGAACGTGTACGTATATACTCCCATACAGTACGCAGGAAACGAAAACCAACCCTACACAATAGTCGTTGATGAAGATTCAAACAAAACATACAACCAATATTTTCCCGGCAGTGCGAATGCTTCGTGGTACATATACAATTTCATTTTATATAAATTCTCGTCCAATTGGGAGTTGGAATTTGCGAAGCCACTTGTTGCTGAAACCGAAGGAATAGCACCGTATAGCGGACAACAACCGGGAGATTATGTCAAGTATCAGTTCGAACCCCATTTAGAGGGCTTGTCTTTTGATGACAATGATAACATGTATGTAACGGGCTTTATCCGATTATTCCAGTCTTTGCCAGGTCTGGGAGGGGAATTGAACCAATACCCTGTACATATATGGTGGGACAGTTCACATGTCCAAACCATGCATGATTTTTCTTCTGCGAACAGGCTTAATTTCATAGTAAAGTACAACACATCCGGCAATGTCCAGTGGTGCAACCAACTTTCATCAAGATGCGGTAACAATCCGAATCTTCGCCCTATGGCCCGCTGGGGAAGGAGTTGTGTTATGGGAAATTCTGTTTTCGTTTTAGGTGACGGTGGATATACCGTCTCTAATAACTCCCTATTATACTTTGACGGGGAGGACTCGCCACTTCTGTATTATCAGGAAGACTCTGACCATATTGGTTTTTTTGTCAGATATAACAAATATGACGGTAGATACGTCAACCAAGGAGTAGTACCAATGGTGACTTCTGGGACGGACAGAATGCCCTTCTGTATAAACAACAAGGTTTTTGGAGTTGGCCCTTATAATTTGGCTGGTCAAGGAAGAATATTGATACAGTGGGGAGGGGATGGCTCTTTTATCAAAGCTGACACCATGATTGGTGACAAAATGCAGGATGGTAAGCTGATTGTGAATGAAAACGGTTACCTTTTTACCAGCGTAACAGCCATAGGGCCAGTACAGTTTGGAAATAATATTTTGGTAACTTGCCCATCTTCACAATCCAGTGCCGTGTTCGCCCTTCGTCACGACCCGTCTATTTTAGAGCCTTACCCAGAAGACACCACGGGCATCGCGGACCGTGGAAGTCTCAGTCGTGCGGTGGTGCGTGCGTACCCCAATCCCACCACGGACAAGGTGACGGTGGAGGTGATGATGCCCCTTGAGGATGACGAAATCTATTTGGGAGACGTCACCACCAATTACAATATGAAGCGCGTCACGGTCACTGACCTCACGGGGAAAGTGGTCTTGCAACGCGCCGTGAGCGGCACCCGCACAGAACTGGACTTCAGCGCCCTGCCCGCCGGCACCTACATCATCACCGCAAGCGGCGAGATGGGCAAATGGGAAGGAAAGGTGGTGAAGAAGTGAAGAAGTTCCAAGTTTCAGGTTTCAAGTTTCAAGTTGGGTGACAACGTAAATCGGGGGCGGTTGTAGGGACACGATTTATCGCGTCCGCCGGGATGGTCGCTGGCGCTCCGCATTCACAAATTAGAATAATTAAAATTATTAAATGTCTTAAACTGAAAAAAGTTGACTCTAAAAGAGACAACAATGACACAACAGAGAAGACTTTATTTTGAAGAGGTTATGCGCCTTTATTATGAGGAAGGTTACAACACGTACGAAATAGCCTCAATGGTTCCAGTAAGCCAAGCGACAGTATGGACTTGGATTAGTAAATTTGCAGCCCAATCTCCAAAGTTAGTAAAAAATATGAAAAAGCCAAAGACAGAGGTCAAGCCTCAAGCGGATAAAGACGCGGATATCAAGAGTTTAGAGGAAGAGATAGCCCGTCTGACCTATGAGCTGAAGCGTTCCAACATGAAGGCCGCAGCCCTGGACACGATGATCAATTTAGCGGAAGAACGCTTCAAAATCCAAATAAGAAAAAAATCTGGCACCAAACAGTAGCGGTCCTGCACGCGGAGTCTCCAACGGGATATCCGGTGAGAGAGCTCTGCGGACTGTTTGGTGTGAGCAAGCAGGCATATTACAAATATGACGAGGATGCCCTGATGCGCCGTGCCGCGCAGACGGACTTCGCGTTACGCTATATCAGGGAGGTACGCGAACAGGACCCGGGCATCGGGGGCGTAAAACTGTGGTATATGTACCAGCGGGACTTCGTGGGGAACAATTCGATGGGCAGGGACAGGTTCCTGTCGCTGCTTGACGAATACGGCATGAAGCTCAGACGCAAATTGCGGAAGGTCCACACCACAGACTCCGGACACGGACTCCGCACCTATCCGAACCTCGTTCGCGACTTCATCCCGACGGCACCCAACCAACTTTGGGTGAGCGACATAACCTACATCGCAACCTGGCCGGGACATGGTCCCTACCGATTCTGCTACCTGTCGATGGTCCTTGATGCCTACACCGAGGAGATAGTCGGATACAGCGTGCAGGACACACTTGAGACGAAAGGTCCCATGGAGGCGCTGCAAATGGCCCTGGAACGCACCGCTGGAAAGCGCCCGGACGGACTCATACACCATTCCGACCGCGGCTGCCAATATGCCAGCCACGAATATGTGAACGTCCTACAATCCAACGGAATCCGCATCAGTATGACGGAATCCGGTGACCCGAAGGAAAACGCGCAGGCGGAACGTATCAACAACACCATGAAAAACGAGTTGTTGAAGGACAGGATGTTTGCCGACACCGAACAGGTTAGACGCGCCGTGGCCTCGGCTGTAGAGTTCTACAACACGCGACGCCCGCACATGAGCATAGGGATGCTGACACCCGCGCTAGCGGCCGAACATACCGGGGAACTGCCCAAACTATGGAAAAGCTTCCGAACGGAGGCCATAAAAAAAGCCGCGTCTGAAAATCCTGAAAAAAGTATACTTTTGCAGCCGTGTCAAGGGGCTCCTTTCGGGCTACGCCCTCCAGTCAACCCTTGACAGTAATTAGAACCACTATGGTAACTTTATTTAGGAATAAAATCTAAGAGTAAACATTAATCAGTAATAAGTATTAACACAGTCAACTTTTAGCAGTTTTTAGACCCTCACTGGTCAACCTAAATCAGGAAAAGACACATCCAGTTCTCCACTATCATATATGTTTTTTAGATGCTTAGTAATGGCCGGTCGTTTTACCCCAAAAAGAATGGCAATTTGTTCTTGAGTAAGCCAAACCGTTTCATTCGCATATCTAACATTAATTTCTAACGAGATGTCCTCTTTACGATAAATTATGATATGGTCATTTTCAGAAATAGTGTTTTCAATTTCTTTCATCATCAAAAGTTTGCCGCAAAGATAGGCTAACGGAAGGACGAATGGG
>JAZUEE010000100.1:0-5881 GCA_045639985.1 Bacteroidales bacterium | reverse complement strand
GTTATAGTTCCTCTTCGTAATACACTTTGTAGAATTTGCCCCTTTCGTCCTCGCCTTGCTCCACGTTCTCGCGATTGCCGTCAATGATGATTTGGATTTTCTTGTCCAAACGGATGATGCGCTTGTAGGAACGTTGTTGTTTTTTGCGCGCGGATTCTGAGATGGTGAACTGGTCGTCAATTACGATTTGGCTTTCCTCTTCAAATTCATGTTTGAATTGGTGAAACTTCTCAATAACCTCGGGCTGTTCTATCACCTCTTCGGTAAATTCTTCGATATCAAACGTCTCCTTTTCCTTGAAAAACTGTAGGGAGCGATTCAGCAAATCTATCTGATCGGCCTTGGTTACCTCGAACTCGTTGGGCAGTTCCTTGGTGACGAAATCTTTGGCCAAAGTCATGAAGTTCTGCGTATTGGCATATTCGTCCTGACGCTGGCGCACGTGCAGAAAATCATCTATCCAGTATTGTGCCTCTATGCCCTTGTTGGTGTTGTCAACCACGGCGACGACATAGCCGTTATCGCGTTCGGTATTGAAAATAAGGCAGCCCTTGTCCAATTTCTTGATGTTGATGCCCTGTTCGCTCAGCAAATTGAAATTGCCCTCCTCGCGCAGCACCTTGAGAAACGTGTCTTTGTTTTCCGACTTGAACAGTCCGACGGCATCCACCGTTTCGCCGTCCAAAATGCAGTCTTTGAAATAGACGGTATAGAACTCGCCACCCTTGATTTTCGGGTGAGTGCTTTGCTCGTAAAGGTGTTTGGCCAAATTCACGGACTGCTCGTATAATTCTTCCGGGTCATCGAAAATACGGGAAACATAGGTATAGACCTCGTTGAGTTCCAATTCGCTTTCGTGGAAGAACTCGTAGTATTCGTCGGAGGTGAAAGGGGAGATGAAATATTGAAGTAAAGATGCTTTAAGAGATTCTTGATGGATATCCATCAGTTCCGAGGAAAGAACGGTGCCCTCCTCCTCGTTTTTGTTTCCAACAAAATGCAATGCGCTTTTGTAAAGTTCTGATTCTTCACAATATATCATAATAGACACGTTTTTTTTAAGGGTGGCAAAGGTAACTTTTTATCTTATATGTACGGAACGTAATTGTCATGTGCGTAATGTAATCCGATAGGCATTATACATTGACGGGCTGGTATAGAATATCTGAAAGCCAAACTGAAGAAAGAAAAACCTCCGTTGGTTAGTGTCACTACCCAACAGAGGCTAACTGCTGCTGATGGAAAAAGATACAACACAGATGTTCTTGATTTCGATGGCGTTGTTGGATCAGCGAAAGCGTTCCCGAACAGCAAGGCAAATGCATTTTTGGAATGGTTCACATACAGCGATGAAACTAAGTGCCACCGACAGCACCATCATTCGTGATTTGCTCCGGAACGCGCTCACGGATAAAATTGCCGACCGCGAAATGTTTATGAAAGGCATTGACTATTCGTATTATTACGAGGAAAACAACTGAAAAAACGCTGTCTTTGCAATAATAAAACGACACAAAGCAACAGAATGACATCCACGCTCAAGATATGTGAATCCAACTGGAAGAAAAAGAATTAGAAAGTGCTGTTAAGAGAAATAATAAGGAGGAACAAGCGATGGAATCACAAAATATAGAATACAAGGAATCGTGGAGCGATGATATCTGACACTTACGGCTCGCCAAGACTGGAATGCACCATTTATCGGAAGATGTTATGGTGAATCGTTCAAAGCAAAGGAAATGCCGAAGACTGTTTCTGTGGCAGATGGTGATGATGTGGAAAAACGGCCGGAAAATGTCCTAATAAATGTCCTAAAAGAACAAGACTACCCAGAAACCACCCAGAAACTACCCAGAAGACTACCCAGAAAAAACTACCCAGAAAATAATCGATTGCATAGAAAACAATCCGCAAATTACTACGGCTGATTTTGCAGAATATTGCAACTTGACTATTGACGGAATAAAGTGGCAGTTGAAACAGATGAAACAGAAAGGTCTCATCCGCCGTGTGAGACCCGACAAAGGAGATCATTGGGAAATTGTGAAACCTGAATAACCGCTGGAAATCTTCTTGAAAAAAAAATACGAACAACCCGTTCGTAAATAAGTGCTACCTTTGCGCCCAGAAAAAATACAACAGATTATGCCGAACACAAAACACTTTTTGACGCGTCTGCGCCTCTTGGACGAGATGCTGAGCGACCGCTACCATTTTTATACTTTGGATGAATTAACCGAAAATGTAAATGAAAAATTGCGGGGAATGGGCTGCGAGGAGGTTACGCGGCGCTGTATAGAAAAAGACATCCACTTTATTGAAATCGATGGTCCATTTAGAATTCCATTTGAACGAAGTTCTGCTTCTGTCTTCAGTGAGGAAAAGCAGAAGGACGTTGTTAATCGCATTCTTCGTTATACTTCGGACGCCATCCCGATTTTCAATAAAGAGATGAGCAAGGACGAGAAGTACTTGTTGTCGGAGGCGATGTCGCTGCTCGGACAATTTGACGGACTGCCCGAGTTGGAGGGCTTGGAACGATTACGCTCCAGTCTTGGCAAATCGGATTCCCGGCAAATCATCTCCTTGTCCAAAAATCCTTTGGAGGGGGAATCAACGTTAGGCGAGCTCTACACGGCGATTTCTAATCGGCAGGTGGTGGAAATCACCTATCACACATTTGATGATCCGGCCACTAAATTGAAGATTATGCTTTATCCCTATTTGCTGAAGGAGTATAACCGTCGTTGGTTTTTGATGGCGATGGATGTGGCGGCAGGAGAGTTGCGCAATTACGGTCTGGACCGTATTGACAAAGTGAAGCCCTTGCCCGCGCAGACATACGTGCCCTACAATGGCGACATCAACGAACGATACGAGGACATCATTGGGGTTACCTATTATGAAGGCAATCCGGTAGAACACATCTTGTTCTGGGTTAGCGACAAATCCAAGTATTATGTGCAAACAAAGCCGCTGCACGAATCACAGAAGAAGTACTCTGGCAGCAAAGAAATGGCTTTGCGTGCGGAGTATCCCCAACTTGAAGGCGGATTCTTCTTCTCCATCGACTGCATGGACAACTACGAACTCATCCGCGAGCTCACCGCTTTTGGCGCAGACCTGATTGTCCTTTCTCCAGACAATATCCGTAACGAAGTTATGGAGAGGGTAGAGCAGATGCGCCAGGCCTATCAAAAATTGCGAACATAGTGTTCGTAAGCATATATTATTTTTGCGGCATCAAAAAAACAAAAAGAAATGAAAATAGAAAACAGAAAAATGAAGAAAAAATTAAATGCAAAAAGATTATCTGAAATGAAAAGTGAACCAGTGGTGCTTCAGAATGCGTTGGGTTTAAACTTGTTTGGATTGCCCGTCCTTGTCGTCAATGTTCAAGGTCTCAATATGCTATTCATATTAGATTCTGGTTCAGACGAGAGTTACATTGACGAACGGGTATATGAGGAATTCAAAGACAAAATGGAACGGGTTGATCCTA
The DNA here is from genome assembly GCA_045639985.1 of Bacteroidales bacterium. Lineage (GTDB taxonomy): Bacteria > Bacteroidota > Bacteroidia > Bacteroidales > WCHB1-69 > F23-D06. The sequence continues at coordinate 2,379 of JAZUEE010000100.1, read as the reverse complement.
TTGGCGGCCACGCCATTGGTATGGAGGGTAAAAAAATGCAGAAAGGATTTGGTGTCAAGATGAAGTTTACGGTAGGAAAGCATTCTTTCAAGATGATATTCAATACATTGCCCGGCAACTTCAGTAACTCCTTTGATACGATACAAAAGGAAAGTGGCTATTTCCCGTGTGGCATTTTGGGAATGGACTTCATCGGTACCAACCGATTGGTCCTCGACTTTATCACAGGGAAAATCCTGATGATGAAAAGGGGAGTGGCGGCGTAAAGAAAACAAGAGTATTAACCAAAAAAATCAGAGATATGAGTGAAAACAAACACGAAGACATTTATGGAAATTTAAAAGTCATTCAAAATGCTAAAGGCGAATGGGGCATTGAAACGCTTGACGGAAACATTGTTGTGCCCTATGGCAAATACGACTGGATTAGCGGGTTTGATTCTGGTTTGGCGCGTGTGAACATAAAACACAAAACCAAAATAGAAGCTTATGATCCGGAAAATGGGCATAGCATAAGCTGCTTTGAAGTAATTCCCATTTGGGGTATTATCAATGAGCAGGGAGAGGAAGTATTGTCTGTTGAATATGATAACGTATGGAATTTTCTTGGCAAAGGAAGAAATTCCACTCGAGTCGAGAAGGATGGGCAACATTGGCTGGTTTACCTGTACGACCTTAATCCAAATTTGCCTCATCCGCAAGATCAGCAGCCTACTGAAGTTGATGATGACGATGATTATGGAAATCACTATGGGGATTTTGCGGGCACATACGCCCAAGATGTTGCTGGTTTTAGCGACGATGCCATTTATGATGCTTTTGACGGGGACGCAGATGCGTACTGGAATATAGATTAGAAATAGTTGAGGTTTTGCTGAAAACATCCTGATTATTGTAACTAAATGTTCATTGTTGGTATGTTTTTGCTGTGATAGGAAAAAAGAAAGTGAAAATGATTTAATTTTGCCACCGAGTTCTTTGAAAGGATAAGACATCTAATTTGAAATTGTCGGATGTATTCGTCCGACATCAAACCAATGTCAGTTTGGTCATAGTATAGAGCTGTGAGCTTGTTGTAATAGTAATATTAATATTAAACAATACAGCACACAGTCCTATTTAGGGTGTTGCTTCTTATAGGGGAGGCATTTCTTAAGAAATGATGCTTATCTTTTTCAAAGGACTCTTTTTATTTTGCCAATGAATAAAGATGATTTAGTTGTTGAAATCAAAGGTGCATTTTCAAAGATGCAGACAAAGCAAGATTTGCTAGATTTGCTGAACCTTGTAAAACCTGTGGTGTTTGGTAAGGATGCGAAATACTTCACCATTAACCAACTGAATTATCATGCTCATACTAAAAATAAAAAAAATGATGTGTTGAATCCTAATCGATACAAAACATTTACAATTAAGAAGAAGTCTGGGAAAGACAGGGTGATTACCGCTCCAAATCCAGGACTGAAAGCCATTCAAAGGTGTTTGAATTACATCTTTCAGGTTGCTTATAAGCCAAATACTCATGCTTATGGTTTTATTCCAGGGAAGTCTGTCGTTGATAATGCGTCTGTGCATAGAGGACATAATTATGTCTATAACATTGACCTCAAGGACTTTTTCCCTTCAAATGAATCCGGGCGATTGTTTAAACGATTGCAGGTAAAACCATTATGTCTTAGTGCTGAAGTGGCAAGTGTTATTACGGATTTGTGCTGCCATCAGATGGAGGTTGAACGCTATGACGAACAGGGAAATTTGAAAAAAGTGGTACGTTCTGTTTTACCACAAGGTGCACCAACATCACCCACAATAACAAACATATTATGTGAACGCCTTGATTTTAAATTGTCAAGGCTGGCTGAAAAATACGGGGTGAATTATTCTCGGTATGCTGATGATATCACATTTAGCAGTAATCATAATGTATATCAAGAAAATTCAAAATTCAATAAATCGCTTTATGCTATTATTAAAGAAGCAGGATATACAATCAATCCAGATAAGACGCGATTGCAGAAAATAGGCACAAGACAAGAAGTTACAGGTTTGATAGTCAGCAAGAGCAAAGTGAACGTGACGAAGAAGTACATCCACGAGTTGCGAGGTATGCTACATATTTGGAAAGAATATGGCTTGAGTGATTTGAATGCACGTTTTCTTCCTAAATATAAAGCCGAAAAAGGACATGTTAATAAAGGTAATCCCAATGTGGTGAATGTTATCAGTGGAAAATTATTGTATTTGCGAATGGTGAGGGGCAAGGAGGATCGTGTTTATGTTGCTTTGAAAAAACAGTTTGATAACCTATTTTTGGGGGATGAAAATAATTCTTTAGACGTTTTAATAGATGAGTTGAATTCAATCTTAAAACAATAATATG
>JAZUEE010000099.1:0-11791 GCA_045639985.1 Bacteroidales bacterium | reverse complement strand
TCTCGAAAAACTCCTCTTTTCAGCTCTTTTTAGCTCTTTTTACAACCCGTTTTTCGAACCGTTTCGGAGTTTTTTCAGAATTTATCCGAAAAACAGCGCATTTTACCACCGTTTTTTCAAGTCGGAAACTGAACCTCTTTTTCAATTTTCCGCCCGCTTTCTGCAAAAAAAATTCTTCGGAACGTGAATATGCTCCCCGAAAAAAGCCTCAGTGGCGGCTTTCTGTCCACTGGAGAATAGGCAAGTATAGGATGGAAGCCGAATCGGTGCAAATCGAAAACAAATCCCCTATGGCGAAAGAGGATGTAATTCTGCGATGCTTTTTGAACATAATGGTTTCGCTTAGCACGTTAAAAATAACAAAGAAAAAATTATAGTATATATGGTATTATTGTGCGACTTTTTATCTTTAACATGAATAAAACGCAAATACCATCTTGATTTTTAATTTCTTAGTTTCCTAACTTCCTCATCAACTCCGTTCACCGATAATCCTTAAAAACCATTTTGAGGAAATAAAAAAAAATGTATTTTTGCCGCCGTTTTAAAAAATTAGTATTAACCAAAAAAGAAAGAGGTATTACCTATGATTATTGTTCCCATTAAAGAAGGCGATTCTATCGACAAAGCGCTTAAAAAACTCAAAAAGAAATTCGACAAAATTGGTGTAAAAAAAGAAATTCGCGCCAGACAAGAATTTACAAAGAAGAGCGTTGTCAGACGGGAGCAATTGCGCAAAGCTATCTATGTTCAGCATCTGCGTGAAGCTGAAAACGAATAGTTGGCTATGTCAATCTGAAAAACAGGGTTCCTCCCTGTTTTTTTTTATCCATTAAAACAAAAACAGAGTATAGTTATATGATGTTCAATTATCACAATTTCATTGACTATTTGCAATATGAGAAACGCTGTTCTGCGCATACCGTCACAGCATATCAACACGATTTAGAACATTTTTTCAACCATGTTGAGAATGCCTTGCAATTATCCGACATATCTGCCATAACAAGTTCAGATATTCGAACCTGGATAATCACCCTATTAGAAGATGAAAAACTATCAAGCAGAAGTGTAAACCGAAAAATCAGCACATTAAAGGCATTTTTCAGATATGAATACAAAATAGGTAGCGTTGCACACAATCCGATGGGTTCCATTCATGCTCCGAAATTCCAAAAAAAGCTGCCTGAATACATTGAAAGCAAAGACATCAGCAAGCTATTTGACATTATAACCTTCGAAAATGATTTTGAAGGATGCCGCGACAGACTTATTCTCGAAATGTTTTATGCGACAGGAATCAGACTTTCAGAGTTATTAGGCATCCAGAAAAACGACATTGATTTCCACAATAACAGCATCAAAGTTTTAGGAAAACGCAATAAAGAACGTATCATTCCATACGGCAGCACATTACAAGACTTATTAACATCCTATATGGAATATTATGAAAAAACGATTGTGCCAGACATTCATAATTATTATATCTTTGTTGCCGCTAATGGAAAGAGACTTTATCCAAAAGCAGTTTATCGAATTGTTCGAAAGTATCTGGATATGGTAACCACAATTGACAAAAGAAGCCCACACGTGATTCGGCACACATTTGCGACCCACATGTTAAACAACGGAGCAGATTTGAATGCCATCAAAGAAATTCTCGGGCACAGCAGTTTGGCTGCCACACAAGTTTACACACACAATTCGATGGAACAACTAAAATCTATTTATAAACAAGCCCATCCCAGGGCATAAACAAAGGAGGTCGCCATGACAATTAACATTTCTTCCGTTCATTTTAAAACCGATCAAAAATTAGAAGATTTCATCCAGGAAAAGGTTGAAAAGTTAAACAAAGTACACGATGGAATTATCGGAGCTGAAGTAACGTTGAAACTCGAGAACACGGATGCCCCAGAAAACAAGACAGTAGAAATCAGAATGCAGATTAAGGGCAACGACGCCATTGCCGGTAAGACAGCCAAAAGTTTTGAAGAAGCTACCGATTCGGCCGTTGACGCTTTGAAAAAGCAACTGATGAAAATCAAGGAAAAAGAACAGACCAAACGATAGGTTATCCCTTTTGACCATTATTATTAATACAGAAACGCTCTCGTAACCATGTTGCGAGAGCGTTTCTTTCAATTATTTCACGTAATAGGACAGACGCATATTAATACTTACATGCTTTTGCTTGGAAGATGTATTGAAGGCCCCACCCCACGAATAACTATCCTCGGACGAATTAGGTGCCGTAATTTGAAACACGCCCGCAGTTGCTGTTTTCAAGTTTCCAAGTTTACCACCTGCATTTTGGGTAATGGTTTCCGCACGGTCGCGGGCATTTTTAGATGCCTCAGCCAACATTTCAATCTTCAAATCAGCTAATTTCGTATAGTAATATTCCGGTTCATAACTTTCTATACTAATATTTTGATCATATAATTCGGATATCTCACGCACCACTTTTTCAATTTTATCCACCTCTTTAGATTCAATACGGACACGTTGGCTGGCATTATATCCTTGAAATGTCTCAATCCAACGATTGTTCTCCCAATGAGAATCATATTTCGGATTTGTCGATACATTTTTGAAATCCATTTCGGAATCCGAAACTCCTTTGTTTTTCAAAAACTCCTTAACAATCTTATTTTGTTCTTTAATAGCCGTGTAGGCTTGTTTCATATCCATATCTAAGACATTGTAACTGAGTTCCCACACAATAAGATCGGAAGTAAAATCTTTTTCAGCCAATCCAACTACAGAAACCGTTTTTTCCGGCTTTTTAGTTTGGTAAAAAGCAACCCCGATAGCAATAGAAGCCAAAAAGAAAGCAACGCCGGCAATAATAGCGATAACAATTGTATTATTTTTCATATTAGTAAATTTTAGACGAACACGTAACGTAATCCATGCTCAAAAATTATATTACAATGAAATTATTTTATCAAAGTTAACGAGCCATGCAATGGATATGATATTTGTCCCGCCAACGTATTTACGTAAACGTCGCAACTATAATAATATACTCCATCCGAGCATAATTTGTGCGAATTTTCATCGCAACCATCCCAAAGAATATCGGGATTGCTCGTTTCAAAAACTCGACGGCCCCAACGATCGAATATCTTCATATCCACTTTAACAACGCCGTGATAGGGATCAAAAGGTCGGAATACGTCATTGCTTCCATCTTCATTCGGAGTAAAGACATTCGGAAAACGATAATCCAAGCAGTCAAATATATCCATACATACAGAATCTGCCAATTCGGACATGTTTCCGTTTGTATCCGCAACAGCCATAGAAAAGCATCCGACTATTACATCAGGAACTGTCAACTGATAAGAGCATGGTGTCGGATAACAAATATTCTCATCCTGCATAAAAGAATCTATACACGTATAAGTCCCTTCCAACGTTGGCTTATAATATATATAGTAATAAAAGGCATCGGAAGCTTCGCTATCAGACGGGAACTTCCATTCATAATTCACGTATGAGCAATCTGTTGAGATAGAAATCGAGGGGATAACAGGAGGAACATTATCTATAGGCACCGCACAAACTTGCTGCGACCGATTGAACAATGGGCCAATTGTATCCGGCAACCAATAGTAACCTTCGGCGCAGACGTAATAGCAGTAGGCCTTACTATTTTCCAACTGTTCATCCATATACAAGGTTGAATCCGTCATAGCAATCAACGTCCATTGCGGGTTAGCATCATCCGACCTATAAACAGCATATTGAATATTATTCCAAGGTTGTTGCTCATTCCAAAACAGCTTAACACGTCGATCAGCCGATTCCGCAAAAAGGAAAATAGAAGATGCCTCATCGGAATACTCAATCACGGTATCCTCATTAAATATGGAAACTCGATATGTGAAACTTTGCTTCTTGGTATTCAAATCGTGATCCAAATACTCCATCGTATCCGGCACGGCCAAAATGGGCATTGTATTCAGAAGTTCATACTCTCCAGAGACAGGTTTCCTATATACATTATAATAATATGGAGGTGCAAATACGGACGAATCGATTTCTGGCGGGAAAACCCAACGCACCTTGACTGTGCCATACAGGGAATCCGTGGTTACGACATCGGCATTAATGATTAAAGGCGCATCACAATCAATATGGACACACGATTCTTCCGACACATAACTCTCAGCTCCATCCGGAAATCGAGCCACCACTCTATAGCAATATTCATTGGCATGATACAGAGGTGCTGTGGTTCCGTCATCCACAAAAACAGTGTCCGCCCACGCATACGTCTTTCCAATCAAATAATATCCTTTATCTTCCGGCATACCTGTTTCACAATAATCGGGCTCGAACAAATTACTTCCCGAACGTCGATAGACATCATAGCCAATCGCATTTTCACACGCATCCGGAGACCAGCTCAAAAGCACTTTATTCCCAACTGCTGTAGCTTGAAGATTTTCAGGACGAGGAGCGACCACCTGAATATGCAGCGTTTTAAAAGAAACCAACTCCACATTAGGGCCATTGTCTTTAGCTTTGAAAAGGACCTCGTACGGATTTTTCTTCACATGCGAGCAATTCGTATGCCATACAAAATTAGCAACATAGGGTACAGCATCCGTCATATCCATAAACTGAGCAGGGGAATCCTCCACATATAAGGGCTCGCCTGTAGCCGACAACGTAACCTGAGTAGATGTATTATCAAAAACCTGCACACCTAAATCAAGGGATGTGCCCGCCAAGACACAAGTATCGTCCACCAAAAGGACTGGTGGCTGATTGTCACACGGCGCAATCGTAATCTGCATATCGCGAACCATGCTGCTAATCATAATTCCATTTCTCCATTCCTGAATTAAAATGGCAATATTATATTCTCCCGCCATCGTAGGCGCATCCCACAACAAATCACCGGAAGCAGGATCTATGGTAAATTCATTAGACGCATACGGAAACTGATAACCCGGAATATCTTCTCCCTCCAGTCCTCTACACTCAATCAGACTATAAGAAAGACTATCGCCATCCGCATCATACGCCCCTGGATTATGGAAATAGGCAACATTCACACATCCGTTATCAATCGGCGGTGTCATCAGTTGTGGAGAAGAATTTCCACCAATGAATGGGTTGATAACAATTATCGTTTCAATAAAGAACGGAACTTCAACAGAACCCGGAATATTCACAATACCCGCATTACGATTCGGATCTTCAAACGTAACATGAAAGACACCAGAAGCAGAGAACGTATGTTGGGAAACATAAACATTCTTACTGATATCATTGGCCATATTGATTTTGGAAGAACGGGGTATGACAGACGACGTACCGTCGCCCCAAAAGACCTCAATTTCAGGTCTATCTGCCGGGCTCGGCGTGTAGGTATAGGTTGTTATCGTAAATTCATACGTCAGACCTGAGACATATTGATAACTGATTTCGCCCGCACGTTGGTGCGTCGCAAAAGCCGCCATACTACTCATGAGCAGGCAGAGCGCTATCACAAATCGTCTCAAATATTTTCGATACAACTTCATTCTATAGTTCAATCACTTGATTATTTACCAATTGATAACGGCGACCACTTTCAGGGCATGTTGCCATACAGTTTTCGTCAAACGCCAATTTATGTCCCCACGCGCTCACCCACCCTACTTGTTTGGCGGGATTGCCGACCACTAAGGCAAAATCCGGAATTGATTTGGTAACCACGGCACCTGCACCCACAAGAGCATATCGTCCAATTTCGCAACCACACACAATCGTCGCATTGGCTCCAATCGAAGCTCCTTTTCGAACAATCGTTTTTTGAAATTCACTTTTCCTATCCACAAAACTTCTCGGATTAACCACATTGGTAAACACCATTGAAGGGCCTAAAAAAACATCATCCTCACACACCACGCCGCCATACACGGAAACATTGTTTTGGATTTTCACATTGTTTCCTATTTCAACTCCGGAAGCGACAAAAACATTTTGCCCTAATATGCAATTATGTCCAATCTTACAATGAGACATAACATGAGAGAAATGCCATATTTTGGTTTCATCACCAATCAGACAATCAGCATCAACAACAGCACTCGGATGGATATAAACAGACATTGTCGCTAATTCTTAAATGTATTAAAACTATTCTGATTAACTATTTTCGCAATATACTCAATTTGTTCCTCCTGCAATTCCGTGTGCATCGGAAGGGAAATGACTTCCTTAGAAAGTTTTTCCGACACCGGAAAATCACCCTGCTGATATCCAAGCCACGAATATGCTTTTTGCAGATGAATAGGCAACGGATAATAAACCGCTGTTGGGACACCAGCCTTCCGCAATGCCTCTACCAACAAAGTACGTCGATGGCTTTCTACTTTCAACGTAAACTGATGAAACACATGTGTGCTATACGGGGCTGTGACAGGAAGTTGGAATCCGTTTCCCATCAAATATTTCGCATAAAGAGCAGCCGCCTTGCGACGCTCTGCTATATATTCATCAAGATGTCTCAATTTCACCCGAAGCACAGCGGCCTGCAAAGCATCCAATCTGGAATTCAATCCCACGCAATCATAGTAATACCGATTCTGCATGCCATGATTCGCCATCATTCTAATTTGGTCAGCCAAAGCGTCATCCTGCGTAAACACGGCACCGCCATCTCCATAACAGCCAAGATTCTTGGAAGGAAAAAAAGACGTACAGCCCATCGTCCCCATCGTACCGGCTTGTTGAACGGAGCCATCCGTAAAACGGACTTCCGCGCCTAAAGATTGGCAGGCATCTTCGACCACGTAAAGATGATGTTTTTTCGCAAATTCCATTATCCGTTCCATATTGGCACATTGTCCGAACAAATGAACCGGCAATATAACTTTTGTCTTTTCCGTAATCGCTTTTTCCAATTGGTCAGCATCCATATTGAACGTATCCGGACACACATCCACAAAAACGGGTTTCAAGCCAAGCAAGGCAATCACTTCCACTGTTGACACGAACGTGAACGGAACCGTAATAATTTCATCACCAGGTTGAAGATGAAGAGCCATCAAAGACAACTGTAGAGCATCCGTACCGCTGGCACAAGGAATCACATGCTTTGATTTTGTATAATTCGCAAGTTCGCCTTGAAAAGCGCTCACCTCAGGTCCATTGATAAAACGCGAGGACATGACCACATTGCCTACAACCGCATCTATTTCATCTTTTATCTTCAAGTATTGTCCTTGAAGATCAACCATTTGTATTTGTTTCATCTTCTAAAAAAAAGGATGCAAACGTACATAAAAAATTTGACTTGGGTAATGCCTCTTGAAACTTTCTTGAGAAGGATTTCAAGTGAAGAACAAAATGGCACCTGCATAGTTTTACTTGCTTATAAAATAGGCGAAACGAAAAATTTATGTATGTTTGCCGCCTCGTTTATACAAACACAATTTATTCTTTAAAATATTACCATTATGTCTATTATTAAACCATTTAGAGGATTCCGTCCTCCGAAAGAAATTGTTGAAAAATTGGCATCTCGCCCATACGATGTGCTTAACACAGAAGAAGCCCGCAAAGAATGCGAAGGCAATCCGTACAGTTTGTTACATGTAACCAAAGCCGAAATCGACCTTCCGGAAGGCATTAAAGACACCGATCCCGAAGTTTATTTGCAAGTTGTCAAGAACTACAATTCCTTCAAAGATTACGGATGGTTAGTTCAAGATAAAGAAGAAAAACTTTACATTTACGCTCAGAGCATGAACCCGACAGACGCCAATGCCCATTGGCAATATGGCATTGTGGCTTGCGCATACAGTGAAGATTACGTAAACAAAATCATCAAGAAACATGAATTAACCCGCAAGGACAAAGAAGAAGACCGTATGCGTCACGTACGTATCACCAATGCCAATGTGGAACCCGTATTCTTCGCATATCCTGCTATTGCACGCATTGACGAAATCGTTGCCTCCATCACCTGCAAGGCCCCCGTTTATGACTTCATCGCCAAAGAAGATGGTTTCGGCCACAGATTCTGGGTTATTGATGATCAAAAACTCATCAGTGAATTAGTTGAAATATTTGACAAACAGGTTCCGGCCATGTATATCGCCGACGGTCATCACCGCAGTGCGGCTGCCGCTTTGGTTGGTCAAGAGAAGAAAGAACACAACCCGAACCATACCGGCAAAGAAGAATACAATTACTTCATGACCGTAATCTTCCCGGACAACCAGTTAAATGACATTGACTACAACCGCGTTGTGAAAGATTTGAATGGCTTGAGCAAAGAGGATTTTCTGCAAGCTTTAAACGAAGCATACGTGGTGGAAGATATGGGAACCGAAATCTATACTCCTTCCAAATTGCACGAACACAGCATGTATCTGGATGGTCATTGGTATAAGATGACAGCTAAAGCCGGAAAATATGATGACAATGATCCTATTGGCGTACTCGACGTCAAAATTTTGAGCGACCATGTTCTGGATAAGATTCTCGGCATCAAAGACCTCCGCACGGACAAACGAATTGACTTTGTTGGCGGTATCCGTGGATTAGGCGAATTGAAACGTCGTGTTGACAATGGAGAAATGAAAGTTGCCTTCGCTCTTTACCCTGTTTCCATGCAACAAATCATCGACATCGCCGACACAGGCAACATCATGCCTCCAAAGACCACATGGTTTGAACCGAAACTTCGTTCCGGTCTTGTTATTCACGAATTAGCATAATAATTCACATACTATGTTCAAGGTTCCTGTATTGCTCATACTTTACAACAGGATAGAAGAGACTCATAACGTCTTCCAGGTCTTATCAACCATACAACCGATGCAATTATATGTGGCGGGAGATGGCTGCAAAAAGGACAATATGCTTGACCGAGCAAGGACCTACCAAACAAGGTCCGTCATACAGCCTGCATGGTCTTGCCAACTACACACCTTTTGGCAAGACGAACATCTTGGCAAATCAGAAATGATATCCCGAGCCATGCAATGGTTTTTTGAGCAAGAAGAAGAGGGAATTATTCTTCTGGAAGATACCATACCAAGCTATGATTTCTTTCCCTATTGTGAAGAATTGTTGAGTCGATACAGGAACGATGAACATGTTTTTTGCATTGGTGGTACCTATTTGAGACACCGCAGCCGTAAACGATATAACAAACGTATCAAAAAAGGTGGGGCATCTTACTTTTTTTCCGCATATAATACGCCTTGGGGATTTGCCACCTGGCGCAATCGCTGGCAAGATTTTTCTCTTTCCATGTCGCAATATGACAATGAAAATTTCAGCAAGATTGTAAGCCCCTACATGAAGACCCAAAAGCAACGTATTTATTGGATTCAACGATTCAACATCATCAAAAAATACAACGCCACGTTTTGGGATTACCAGGTTAATCTACACATCTGGTCACACAAAGGACTTTGCATTACTCCTTATTTGAATCTTGTAACCAACATCGGATTTCGAAGACAAGCCAAACGGGACATTCGCCATTTGAAGAAAAATGCTTATCCCATCATGCCATTATCCCATCCGACAAATCGGGAGCAGAATTTCAAAGAAGACCGATACATGTTCAAACATATTTTCAAAAGAGCTTATTTGTACCTCTTCCGCGATTGGCTCCAAAAGGTCTTACCAAACAAAAATGAATAAATAAATTCGCATTTTTTGGACGTATCAAAAAAAGTGTATTTTTGCAGCCTTAAAAAATAACGGAAAAAATTATGGCAAATAACGAAACATTAGGAAGTAAAAAAACTGAGCAAGAGGAAGTTAGCGAAAATTTCGTATCTAAGACAATAGCATTCTTCAACAAATATCAAAACATAATTTACGGTGTTATTATCGGAATTCTGGTTGTCGTGGTGGCAGTTATTCTGTTTAACCGATTCTATTTGGATAAGAAAAACGCAGAAGCATCTGCTGCAATGTCTTATCCTATCAGCATGCTTTCAGCCGGAGATACCGCTTCATTGAATCTCGCATTGGAAGGTAATGATGAGAACGACGGCTTCCTTTCCATAGCCAGCGGTTATAAACTCACCAAGACATCCAATACAGCCAATTACTACGCCGGCCTTTGCTATCTGAAATTAGGTCAAAAAGATGAGGCCATGGACTATCTTAAAAAATTTAAGAAAAAAGAAAACGTCATGTGGTACGGATGCCAGAACTTGATTGGCGACCTTTATGATGAACAAGGCGATGAAGCTACAGCTATCAAATATTACAACAAAGCTGCTAAGGGTAAAGATCCTTATTTTACACCAATCGCCCTTTTCAAACTCGCACAAATGTATGAGAGACAAGACAAATGGAACGATGCCGTTGCAGCATACAAACAAATTGAAGACAATTACAATGCTGAATACATGAAAATGAGCATCTCCCAATATGCGGAAAGAGCAAAAACTAAAATCTCAAAATAAAGAATGACTGAAAAGAAGAAGAATTTATCAGAATTCACACCTTTCAAGCTCAATTCTACAGAAAATTTAAGAATCGGTATTGTGGTCAGCGAATGGAACGACCACATTACCGATTCTCTTTTAAAAGGAGCTTATGATTCTCTAATCGAACAAGGTGTACAAAAAGAAAATATTAACATCCAACATGTTCCAGGCAGCTACGAATTGCCAAGTGGCGCGGATATGTTGTTGAAGTTCAAACCTGAAACAGATGCCGTAATCTGCATCGGCTGTATCATACAAGGTGAAACACGTCATTTTGATTTCATTGCCCAAGCCGTTGCCCAAGGTATTATGAATATCAGTCTCAAGCATGAGAAACCAGTAATTTTCAGCGTACTTACCACCAACAATATGCAACAAGCAGAAGACCGTGCTGGCGGAAAATACGGAAACAAAGGGGTTGAAGGAGCTATCAGTTGCCTAAAAATGCTTGCACTGAAAGCAAACTTGTCAAATCAAAACCAATAAGGCCTATGCGAGTTGTTTTTATGGGCACTCCTGAATTTGCCGCCTCTATATTGGACAAAATCATTCTGGCCGGACATGACATCGCCTTAGTTGTAACCACACCGGACAAGCCCGCCGGCCGCGGCCAGCATATCAAATTTTCGGATGTCAAGCAATATGCGTTAGAGCATAATCTGCCTTTGGCTCAACCCGAACGATTGAAAGAAGAAACCTTTGTTCAGCAGTTGCACGAACTTCAGGCCGATGTCTTTGTGGTAGTCGCATTCCGAATGCTACCCAAGGAAGTTTATACGATTCCACCTAAAGGAACATTTAACGTCCATGCCTCCTTACTGCCCCAATACAGAGGAGCTGCGCCCATTCAATGGTCCATCATCAATGGGGAAGAAAAAACCGGTGTTACTACTTTTTTCTTAGACGAACACACGGACACAGGAACAATTATTCGACAAAGTGAGGTTCCCATCAGTTCGCTTGATGATGCCGGCACTTTGCATGACAAACTTATGGAGGCCGGTGCAAAAATCGCTATTGACACGCTATCCGACATCGATAACGAGACTCTGCACTTGACACCTCAACCATCCTTAGACAATCTAAAACCTGCCCCTAAGATCTTCAAAGAGGACATGCTGATTCATTGGGATGATACGGCAGAAAATATATACAACAAAATCCGAGGATTGTCGCCATACCCCACAGCGTTTTGCAGAATACAATGCAAAGACAGTTCAAAACAAGCCATCATCAAAATCTACAAAACAGTCATTACCGATATCAAAAGCAGCTATAAACCAGGTACTATTAACATCATCAGCAATAAAAAATTGCTGATTTCG